>JBAKGE010000022.1:0-26541 GCA_037191085.1 Porphyromonadaceae bacterium
ATGGAACACCGTTCCTTTCCCCTTGCTGAATCTGCCGACGGACGACCGGTCAAGTCTACGCATTCGGGGTATCAGCCATATCACAACTCTCCTCTGCATACGTTCAAAATACGAAGAAGATAGGTGACTACATATCCACCATAGGTACGGGACACGTTCCCGTGCTCAGGGGATACCATCTCAGTGAAGAAGAGCAGATAACACGTGAGGTAATCAACGATCTGATGTGCAATGAATGCATTAACTGGAACGACATCGCCGACCGTATCCACCGTACACCCTCTGACGTAATCCGTGCCACTGCCTATGACGAGAAGAGGATAGCTGAATTGGCGGCAGACGGGATCATCACCCTACACGAGTATGGATTCGAAATGACAGAGACAGGATCTCCCCTCCTCCGCTACGTGGCATCTACGCTGGACAAGCTCCTAATTGATTCAGACAAGACATTCTCCAAACCCATCTAAAAACAAACGAGAAGTATGGCACCGATTATCACAGATTTTGACTCGGTCATCATCGGAGCGGGACTCACAGGACTAAGCACTGCCGTCCACCTCACCCGTGCCGGACGTCGTATAGCTGTATTGGAGCACACCAATCGGGTCGGCGGACAGATACAGACCCACACTCAGGGGGACTTCACCTTTGAGTCGGGGCCCAACACCGGATCAGGAGCAGCAGATGAGGTCATAGAGCTCTTCGACATCACTGGTGTAACTATTGAGTACGCACGCAAAGAGGCAGAGTCTCGACTGATATGGAAAGGCAATCGCTTTCATCCCCTACCCTCGTCACTCATGGGAGGCATCCGTACGCCTCTCTTCACATGGTACGACAAGTTCAGAATTCTCGGTGAACCTTGGCGTCCCAAAGGTGTAGATCCCGATGAGAATATAGCCGACATGGTTGTCCGTCGCCTCGGTCGCTCATACCTTGACTACGCTGTAGATCCGTTCCTCTCTGGCATATATGCGGGTGATGCCCATACGCTTGTCACACGACATGCTCTCCCTAAGCTATACAATCTCGAGCAGAACTATGGGAGCTTCATCCGCGGATCTATCTCCAAAGCAAAAGACAAGAAAAGAAGTCCTCTCGCCACACCTAAGCCCAAAGGGCAGACCAACATATTCTCTGCCCGAGGCGGACTGGAGCGACTCTCCGAGGGTATGGCTCGCTACATCGGACATAACTACATCCATACCGGCATCACTGGTCTTAATATCAAACCTGAGGGAAGTTCTTGGATCGTGACTTTCTGTCTCCCGAGTGGCGAGAGCATCACCCTCCGTACACCACGTGTCATTACTACCGTAGGTGCCTACGCTCTTCCCTCTATGTGTCCTTTCCTGACAGCCTTGGAGCTGGCACCGATCTCCACACTCACGTATGCACCGATCATACAAGTAGCAGTGGGAGTAAAAGACACCAAGGGGCATCACTTTCCCGCCTTTGGAGGGCTGATTGGCTCCAGGGAGAAGAAAGACATTCTCGGCATCCTCTTCCCCTCATCATGCTTCAGCGGTCGTGCACCAGAGGAGGGACTGCTGATGTCGTTCTTCATGGGCGGAGTGCGACATCGTGATCTTCTTGATCGCTCGGATGGTGACATTGAAGATATTGTTATCCGCGCCATGCACCACATGCTCGGTCTGCCGGAGAGCATCACGCCCGACATGCTACGTATTTTCCGCCACACACACGCCATTCCTCAGTACGAGGTCACCTCCGAAGAACGCTTCCATAGGATCGATCGCCTCCAACGCCAATACCCGGGTCTGATCATCGCAGGCAATCTCCGCGACGGTATCGGCATGGCACATCGTATTATCCAGGGCAAGAATTTGGCAGAGGGGGCACTCAAGTGACGTGAGTTCGACACAAAAAATTGGGGTGGTTATGGCTCGAAAATACTTCTTTAACCTTTTGATATAAAGAAATTTACTCCCTAAATCCCCTGAAAGAATTCACTCTATAGTCAAGCCATACTTCCTTTCATTCATGCAAAGCATACAGGTACTCCTCGTAGAAAGCTCTGGGTTATCGATGAATCGACCTCCCAGAGCTTTCTTTTTCTTTCTCCGGGAAGTCGATTCATCGATGCCCCAGAGCTTTTTGAGGACACATGTGCATGTCTACGATGCAGCAAAAAGACTATCCAGCGGATACTATCCGATATGAAGAGTAATTCCTCTAGCAATCTCCCTCACAAAAGTAGGTAGAAAGAATTCTCCTTAAGCACCATAAACGAGCCGCAAATTACCTAAAAGAAGGTATACCACGTGAGAGAACGGTTGGTTACCTTTGTGGAGTTATTTTTATTTTTGTTACTTAATGCATTATGAAGAAAATAGGAATTTTTTATGGATCCTCTACGGATACCACACAAGGAATTGCAAACACTATCGCAAACACACTTGGCGTAGATAGCGCTAATGTTCACAACGTAGCTGATGCTTCTGCTGAGGATGCTCTCGCATACGATGTAATCATCCTCGGTAGCAGCACATGGGGTTATGGTGACCTGCAGGACGACATGGACTTCTTCCTCCCCAAGCTCGCTGCCCTTGATTTGAATGGAAAGGAAGTTGCCCTCTTCGGGTGTGGTGACTCTGATTCTTACGCTGATACGTTCTGTGATGCTGTGGGTGAGATGCACGACCAGCTATCGGGTACCAGCTGCACGTTCATCGGCGCTGTACCTGCCGAGGGCTACAACTACGATGCTACTCGTGCCGAAGTAGACGGTCAGCTCCTCGGACTTCTCGTTGATGAAATGAACGAAGACAACCTGACAGGTGAGCGCCTAAGTCGCTGGATCGAAGCTGTCAAGCAGTCTCTCTAAATGAATGAACCAACTATCGGTCTTATGCCCGGAGTACTGCTGGCGATGACCGGAATGCTATAATCACGAGATAGCAATCTTTGCACGAGTTAAGGACGAAAGCCCATGGTGTACTTTGGCACCATGGGCTTTCATTATTGTATGTATGTCTACAGTCTCCACGTCAGACAAAAAAGTAGATGTACCCGAGGGTAATGAGGCTAATCACCACCCAAAGCAATACCCCCTGCAGTAGAGGGCGCACACCCACCGATCGCAGCACGTCCAAGGAGAGAGATGCTCCGATGAAAAACATCGTCAACGTCAAAGCCTTGCGCGCTATTCCACTGATGACAGCCCCTACTTCGGGGATTCCTTGGAGGAAGTACGTATTGAGCACCAATGCGAGTATGAAAAAGAGAATAAACCAAGGAATCCTAATTTTCTGTCCCTTGCTCCTGAAGATTACCGATGTCAGCAGTGCCACAGGGATAATCCAGAGAGCACGGGTTAATTTCACGGTCGTAGCTACCCTGAGTGCCTCCTCCCCGTATGTTGCTCCCGCACCTACCACCGAACTGGTATCGTGGATCGCTATCGCCGCCCACGTGCCGAACTCATGCTGATTCATCCCTATCGCATGACCTATCGGCGGGAAGATGAAGAGAGCTATGGCATTGAGCACAAATATCGTCCCCAGAGCTACAGACATCTCGCTATCCTTAGCTTGGAGCACGGGGCCTACCGCAGCGATAGCACTACCACCGCAGATGGCTGTACCCGAACTGATGAGGTACGATGTATTGCGCTCCACACCGAGGAACTTACGCCCTATCAGCCAGCCGATGATCAGAGTTCCAAACACCGATACAATCGTGAATATCATCCCCTCTCGCCCCGACGCGAGGGCTGAGTGAAGATTCATCCCGAAGCCCAGACCTACCACGGAGTATTGCAGGAGAGATTTGGAAACTTTCTTATTCACTTTCTTGTACGGCTGTCCGAAGATTATGGCAAATCCCAATCCGAGAAAGAGTGCGACAGGAGGTGTCACCCAGCCGGACACAAATGCCAGATCAGGGATATAACTGAGGAGAAGACAACCAATCAGCACCGAGAGGATAGTGATGTAGATAACCTTAGCAACGCTGATGCGACTATTGATATTCTTAGCTGTCATGGATAAGTAGTATTGTGATTAAAGAATTGAACCCTCTTGCCCCCGCAAAAGTAACACAATCACCCCACAAATCCAAGGTCGCAAGCCATGTCTCCCCTAACTAATACTTTTCAACCGTCATACATTCCCCAATGAAAGACAATCACTCTCTACCCCGTACTGTGAGAGGAATTTATTTTAGGGTACTCTGCTTTTTCTCGAAACGACCACAACTCGAAATGTCACCCAGAGTATCCCTCCCCAAAAGTGAGCCCCTCAAAATATTATTCGGAGAGCAGATACAAAAGTACAGAGGATACTATACTCTGTACAAAGGGTACTACGCTCTGTACAAAGGATAGTTTGCTTTATACAGAGGATAGTTTGCTCTGTACTTTTATACCTGGTAGTTTCTCATTTCTTTTGGCACAAGAACGGGCAGAGTCCAAGGCGAGCAATGTCAAGGAAAGGACAGGGAAACACAGAGAAAACAAGGAAAGGACTATACGAAAGAAGAGGCTGCGCTCCCAAACCCAAGCACAGCCTCCCTTCGGGAGATAGGAGACAGAAAAGCTTCAACCGTCCCTTCACTCCTGCATTTGCAGTAATCTTAGCCTACGAGGAGAGCTACATCCTCATCTACGGTACCGATCGGTGCGATACCGAACTGCTCCACGAGTACCTTAGCCACATTCGGAGATAGGAAGGCCGGGAGCGTAGGACCGAGATGAATATTTTTGACACCAAGGCTGAGGAGGGCAAGGAGTACAATCACTGCCTTCTGCTCGTACCATGCGACATTGAAGACAATAGGGAGGTCGTTGATGTCCTCACAGCCTAAAATCTCCTTGAGCTGTAGAGCAATGAAAGCCCACGAATAGGAGTCGTTGCACTGACCGGCATCAAGCACACGCGGGATGCCATTGATGTCACCGAGCCCGAGTTTATTGTAGCGGTACTTGGCACATCCAGAGGTAAGGATAATCGTATCGGTAGGGAGGGACTTAGCGAAGTCAGTGTAGTAGTCACGACCTTTCATGCGCCCGTCACAACCACTCATGACGATAAACTTACGGATACTACCGTTCCTGATATTCGCCACCACCTTATCCGCCAGCTGCATCACCTGACGATGGGCGAAACCGCCCATGATCGTGCCATGCTCTATTTCAGTGGGGGCGGCACAAGTCTTGGCGAGCTCAATAATCTCGGAGAAATCCTTGTGCCCATTTTCATCGGAGGGAATGTACTTAAAGCCCGGGAACCCTGTGGAGTTAGTGGTGAAGACTTTGTCGGCATACTTCGCCCCTTTGGTGGGAGGTACGATGCAGTTGGTGGTGAAGAGGATTGGACCATTGAATGTCTCAAACTCTTCTTTTTGCTTCCACCACGCATTGCCATAGTTACCGACAAAGTGGTCGTACTTCTTGAAAGCCGGATAGAAATTAGCGGGTAGCATCTCCGAGTGTGTATAGACATCCACACCCGTACCAGCCGTCTGCTCGAGGAGCATCTCCATATCCTTGAGGTCGTGACCGGAGATAAGGATTGCAGGGTTATTACGCACGCCGATATTGACTTCAGTCATCTCTGGATTGCCATAGGTCTCGCAGTTGGCTTTGTCGAGGAGTGCCATGACCTTAACGCCATAGGAGCCGGTCTCGAGGACGAGAGCAGTAAGTTGATCACCATTTTTCTCATTGAGGAGGAGATCGTTCATCGCGCTAAGAACGAATCGGAATATGTCCTCATCGTAGTAGCCGAGTCGGAGAGCATGCTCAGCATAGGCGGCAAGTCCCTTGAGTCCATACTTGGTCATCTCCTTGAGCGAGCGCACATCCTGATTCTCCTCGGAGAGGATACTGTAGCTAATGCCGTCGGCAGGCTTGAAGTCCACACCCGCAGTCTTCGCCTGCTCCTCGAGCTTAGCAACCTCTCGACGAGCAGCCGCAATACGTTGATCAAAGTCTGCGTCGTCAAAGTTGGCATTGGTTATCGTACTGAATAGTCCTTCACACACATAGGAGCCGTAATGCTTGAGATCCACAGATTCGTTTTTAGCGATGAGACGTGTAGCAATATGGCCGATGCGCTTGAGCTCATAGATGAGTTTATCTTGTAGGTTGGAGGTGGTGGCACTCTTACCGCAGACCCCCATCACGGTACAGCCAGACCCCTTAGCAGTCTCCTGACACTGGTAGCAAAACATTTGTTCGTTGCCCATAGTCTAATCTTTTTTGTATACGTAAGTTTGTTTATTTGAATTCCTTTATTGTTCGATGCAAAGTTCAATAATTACAATCGGAGAAAGTGTAACATTTGTTACATCAGTATAGGTCGGGACAAAAAGTTTCGACCATTGGGTGAAAAAAAGTACCTTTGTAGTATACGAGAGATCACCTCACAGACAATCAAAAAGTACCAACCGAGGTACGCCCAATAGCACAATGATAAACTTTCATCGCGTTTCACTCGAAGATCGTGACAGAATACTCGAGTTCTCGGAGATCAATCCGAACATGAACTGCGACTTTTCGTTCGCCAATCTGTACAACTGGGGCTTCTACTACCAGACGGAAGTTGCCTTTCATCATCACTGCATGATCGTGCGCTTCCAAAGCGATGATCCCGAACGTCCTGCCTACTTGATTCCGGTGGGGACATGTCCTCTATCCAGAGTATTGGAAGATATGGAGGCGGAGATGCGTGAGCGCGACCAGCAGATGCTGACACTCATGGCTGTGACAGATGAGGCGGTGGAGGAGATACGAAAGACACGGCCGGAAAACATACACGTGCTCTCGAGTCGCGACTACTCGGATTATATTTATCTGAGAGAAAAGCTAGCTACGTACTCGGGCAAAAAACTACAGTCGAAGCGGAACCATGTCAATAAGTTCATGCGCCTCTACCCCAACTGGGAGTATGAGGAAATCGACAGCTACAACGTACAGGAGTGCATGGAACTGGAGGATATCTGGTACGAAGCGAGTGCCAAGACACCCGATATCGCAGAGGAACGCCGAGTGGTGCAGACAGCACTGAGAGAGCGAGAGGAGATTGGACTAATGGGCGGATGTATACGGGTAGACGGGAGGATCATTGCCTTCACTCTTGGGATGCCTATCAATCGGAAGTGCTTCGATGTATGTATCGAGAAAGCAGACACGAACTACGACGGTGCTTTCACGGTTATCTGCCAGGAGTTTGCAAAGCGCATACCGGAACAGTACACGTACGTGAACAGGGAAGAGGATCTCGGACTGGAGGGACTCCGCAAGGCCAAACTATCATTGAGACCGGAAATACTTCTGACAAAAAATACGGTGGTTCTCCGATATGAATGACATCAGACGTATAACCTACGATCCCGCAGACACAGGTATGGTGGAGGGCGTAATGGCACTGCTGGCGGAGGCCTTTGGTCGCGAATATATGGCATACTACAGGGTACAACTTAGGACGCTGGCGAGCAAAGAGCTGACGCATGTATACACACATGGCAAAGAGGTGGTGGCACACGTGCAGGTGGTACCGTATGCTTACGGCTCCATGAGATTCGCTTACCTATATGCAGTATGCACACGGGCGAACATGAGAGGACAAGGGATAATGCGTGGGAGAGTGATGCCCGAGGTGATGAGGGCAGTGTACGAGCAGGGGTATGAAGGAATATTCCTAGTACCGAGCGAAGGAGCATTGATCGGGTTCTACGAGCAGTTTGGCTTTCGTTCCATGAGAGGGGGAGCATTTACATCCGAGGAGGGGATAGAGCGGGCGATTACGCCCGGAGCAGAGGCACTACAATATCTGGAAGAGACTGCTGCAATAAGCGGGGAGACTGTAAAAGAACATAACCAAATATCGCTGGTAGCGGGATGGATGCTCCACATGGTACCGATGCTATCGCTGCCAGAAGAGACCACAATCATCAACCCGCTGATGTAGCACAGGTTACCGAGAAGACGAGTAATAAATGTAAGGAATTGGAAGCCGTGTCTGAAGAGAAGTTATTTGGTTCAATAAAAAAGACCAATTTAGGGAAATCATAAGGACAGCCCACTCCATCCTAACCCATACTTCCCTGTATTCACCCGAGACTGCAGATCCCCCCTGTAGAAACCTCTGGGTCGTCGATGAATCGACATCCCAAAGGTCGTCAGAGAAAGCTCTGGGACATCGAACCACCGATGACCCGGAGAAATCTAGGTGCACGTGTACACCATCATATAGTCAGGAGGAATATTCCGGCAGACACTATATTGGGCAAGAGCAACTTAATAGAATAGAACTCACATCGTAAGGAAAATAGGAGAAGGGGAAGACATCCAAGCATAGGACCTCTTCCCCTTCATCGCATATGTCAACTTTTTCACTATCGCTATCAGGGCTTTTCGATCTCCTCATAGTCGACATACTCACCTCCGTCAAGGTCAAGGTTAGCCTCATGTATTCTCTCTACTGCCGTCTGGTCGGGATTCTCGGTCTGGCGGGCACGCTCACGAGCCTGCTGTTCCTCCTCATAGCGCTGCTGTGCTTCTGCTTGCATGCTTTGAGCCTTGCGAATCGCTGCGATCAAAGGCCACATTCGCCAGATCATGAAGACAACGAAGATCAGAAATAAAAGTCCTATTAACGACATATCATGTATCCTAGAGTAAAACAATCTCCCCCCTACTTAACCAATATGACAAAAAGCGTGCCACACGCTATCACACCCACAAATGTAGCAAAAAGAATACCGAAGTCAAGCACCTTGCCAGACTTCGGTATTACTATTTATTTCCTGTGGTTAGTCCTGCCCTTAGAATTTGAAAGCAGCACCAAGTCTCACATTGGAGCGCCCATGACCGAATTCAACAAATCCGCCGAGAGTAGGAGTAAACATGTAGCGAGCTCCAAGGCTGAGGTCCCAACCGAAACCACCGCTAACATCTCTGGGGGCATAACCGTCATTGTAAAACGCATGACCATAACCAAGTGTCAGAGCAAGATAGGTGTCCAACTTCGGCACAAAGTGGTAGTGCACCGCAGCACGTGGCCCTATATACACAGAGCTTCCATGCCTAAATACTGAGAAATCTGCCGCCGCACCGAGACTGAAAGCACTCCTGCTGTCAAAAAGATTGCCGACAATACCGTGGTCATACACTCCAGTGAGTGTAAGCCAATTACCATTGCCAAAGTAACCTCCGATACCGAGATTAACAACATTTGACCCCTTGTTCATTACATTCTGTGCATCAGACTCCTGAGCGGAGAATAAAGCGAATGCGCTAATCATGAGCGCTAGTAAAATCTTCTTCATTATAATAATCCCTTTTAGTAGATCTCTATGCCACGCAGTTTACGCAGCCTTTCAGCACAAATTTACCCCAATTGACGTTAAGAAAAAAATAATCTCCCTGAGATCTCTCTTATTTTATTCATTCGGTCGTCAAAAGGATAAATTAAGTCCAAGGGTCAACGACGGCACCGCAGGTGCGGTCATTTGGGTCACCTCGTGGAGTGTCCTCCGATTCAGATAGTAGGCCACCCCCGGCTCGAGGAACAGTCCTACCTGCGGTCCTATGGAGTAACTCACACCCACAGCACCCCGAAGAGACCAGAGTAATTGAGCACCACCTTTCTTCTGCACCACAGCCGGATCACGTACCACCGCAGCATTGATGCTGTACTCATTGGTAGCGTGGCGAGCAATGCGGCTCTCGACCATCGCACCACCAGAGACGTATAACCCGAGGTGCCCATGATCCCAAAGCGTGTACTTCAAGCCCAGTGGCATACCCAGCATATAAATCTGATACTCTGTCTGAGTACGGTATTGCATGGTGCCTGTGGTCACCTTGGTAGATAGGCGAGTCGCCGAGAGACCAGTCTCGATAGCCAGACGATTTGTGAGGTAGTAGGAGATGGAGAATCCAATCTTAATCGGCATGCTGTACTGGGTCGTCGATTTTGTCTCCTGTGCACTATTAAGCGTCACTATTTCCTCCTTTAAATCCTGAGTATAGGCCATTGTCCTGATGCCGCTCGCATTGGGTATAGAAACAGGGAAATGGTCTCCGTATCCGGAAATTGCAGTAGGTTCTTGGGCAGAGAGATTGGAGGCATACACACTCATGGTCAGCTGCCCTGTACGACTATAGCGGTTGCTTTCAATGGCAGCCACAGGTCTATCGGTACGAGGAGCTGGGAGTTCATGGAGGATCCACTGTTGTGACATAGTGTTCTGCTCTACGGGGTTCTCCTCCTCCCTACCGTCGTCCTCATCCTGCGTCGTTACGACAGGAATCTCCTCGGTCGTATCTGTCGTAAGTGTAGCGGGAACCGTCTCCATTACTGTGGGAGCAATCACACTCTCCCCCCTCGGGAGCGCGGACGACGTTGGCACGACCACCACATCGGTAGCGGGGACATCACCAGTCATCACCTCAGGCTGTGAGGGGTGCCACTCTGCTATCACTGGTGCCTCCGGGACATTCCGCACCACCGTCATCTCCGGTCGTGAGAGCAGGCTGTATCCGATCACACCTACCACTGCTGCCGCGGCTGGATACACCGCATAGTGGAGCATCCTCCGCCACACTGGCACCACGTGAGCCGGTGATACCTCAGCCATGATGCCCTGCCACAGCCCCTCGGGTGCAGGAGTCTCATAGTCCGAGAGTTTATCTCTCAGCTTATCAGTCCACTGGTCACTCATATCTCCTCCTTTCCCTATATTCGTTGATTTTCTTTGCCAATAGTTTCTTCGCTCTACTCAGTTGAGATGCGGAAGAGTCCGCCCCGATTCCGAGTAATTGTGCTATCTCCTTGTGAGACTTCTCCTCCAACACATAGAGGTTAAATACCGTCCTATATCCCACAGGCAACTCGCCTATCATCCGATGAATCTCGGCAGTCGGGATCTCATCCACATCGGGCTCGTCGTCAGGGTTGTCAGGGATAGAGTCATCATACTCCAAGGGTATGTAATGTCTCTGAGAGCGGATGAAGCCGAGAGCTTCATTAACTACTATTCGCGTCATCCAAGCCCTGAGAGCACCCTCTCCCCTATGCTCAAATGATTGCAGCGCCCCGAATATCTTGACAAAGCTATCCTGCAGTATATCCTTGGCATCATCACGCTCAGGCACATAACGACTACAGACACCCATGAGATACCCCGCAAAGGCGTCGTACATCGTACGCATCGCACGTGGATCCTGCGCCTTCGCACGCTGAATGAGGTCTACCTCATCTATTTCATTTCTCCTGACTCTGACTGCCATGGACGGTGAGTGTGCCTCGTTAGGCCGTTTTTCTGAAAGGGTTCAGCACGAGGTCACTCCACTGACCTCATGCCGAACACGCTCAAGCAACAAATCAAAGGTACCGAAAATGACGCTGAAAAAAAAACACAGCTGTCCTAAAGATACTCTTTACTTTCGAGGGAATGCGTACTCATACGTGTGGGTCTTAACCCCCGTCGTACCAGACCAGCGGAGAGTCAGCTTAGCCGGTTTTCCTGTCTCTGTTGGTGGCAGATCGTTCAGCCTGAAGGACACATACCCATCAGCTACCCGACCTCCTCTCGTATCGCCATGTGCATCGTGTCGAACCTCAAACTCGTAGGGATCCTTCGGGTTCGTTCCCTGTACCAGATTAATCGTATGCACTCGCGAACGATTGACGAATACTCGCACACGGAGAGTCAGATAACCATCTTCTATTCCCGTAACCTGATCCTGCACCACCTCCAGTACATCACGCCCATACTTAGCATCATTATCCTGCGTATTGGGGACCGGAGACTTGGTGGTTATGCTGTCTATCCAAGCGACATGTACCGCCTTGGTATAACCCTCGTGTGGAGCCTCCACCTCCTTGAATCTCAGGAGTGCACGCACTTCTTTGCCGTCAAATGGATGCTTCTTTATATTGATGGGAAGCAGAGTTGTTTTCTCATCCAACTGAAGGTACACTACAGGAGCGTCACCAGTGGTCTTCTTCACCGTCACCACGCCATTGGGCGTTAGATCCTCCATAGGAATCTGCCTATCCGCACCACTCAGACACGACTGCAATCCCAACCCTGTGATCAGAAGCAGGAGCGCGTACTGCGCTATTGACTTATAGACTTTCATAAGGTAATCAAAAGTTCTTTGGTTCAATAAAAACTTGTCTTACATCCGTTCATTTTCCCTGTAAATACGCCCTTCAGCAAAACCTTGCATCTGTTCAGTCGAGAGACAATACTACGGCCTTTCCACTCGACACATAAGACACTATAAATAAGCACTCTGCAAGGACAAAAATTTTTCATTGCATACCTTCGCGAAAAACCTCTGGGTCGTCGATAGAGGAACCTCTGGGTCGTTGATTCGGAAAGCTCTGGGAAGTTTCGATCGAAAGCTCTGGGACATCGGGAAACCTGTTTCCGAGAACTTCTAGGGGCCATGTCGGAGTGGCTGTAGCACTGACGTTCCTCACATGTCGGAATTAGGTGTAGGAAAGAGATCAACTCTTTCTAAAAAGTCAAAAAAACGGAAAATTCTATGTAGATTTGCAAAACAAATTGAGGGAAAGGTTTTTAAGCTTATGAAATATGAGTAAGGAAGTACAGAAGACGAACAACTACAAGCGGACACTCGTAACGTCCGCACTCCCATATGCCAATGGTCCCGTACACATCGGACACCTCGCCGGTGTCTATGTACCGGCAGATATATACGTGCGATACCTGCGCCTGAGTGGTCAGGACTGTCTCTTCATCGGTGGATCGGACGAACACGGTGTGCCTATCACTATCCGTGCCCGCAAAGAAGGCATCACTCCACAGGATGTAGTAGACAGATACCACGCGCTGATCAAAAAGTCGTTCGAAGACTTTGGCATCTCTTTTGACATCTACTCACGCACCACTAGCGATACACATCGGGAGGTAGCGAGTGCTTTTTTTCGCAAGCTTTACGACACGAATCAATTCATCGAAGAGGAGAGCCAACAGTATTACGACGAGGAGACACAACAGTTCCTCGCCGATCGCTACATAACTGGCACTTGCCCCCACTGTGGCAACGATGCTGCCTATGGGGATCAGTGCGAGAAGTGTGGCACGGCCCTCAATCCCACCGATCTCATCAACCCTCACTCCACTATCAGTGGATCACAGCCCGTGATGCGCACCACGAAACACTGGTATCTGCCCCTTGATCGCCATGAAGCATGGCTGAAGGAGTGGATACTCGAGGGGCACAAGGAGTGGCGATCCAACGTATACGGTCAGTGCAAGAGCTGGATAGACATGGGACTCCAACCCAGAGCTGTGAGCCGTGATCTCGACTGGGGCATCCCCGTACCTGTAGAGGGCGCCGAGGGAAAGGTGCTGTACGTATGGTTTGATGCTCCGATAGGATACATCTCCAATACGAAAGAACTAAGGCCAAATGACTGGGAGCTATGGTGGAAGGATCAAGAAACAAAACTCGTACACTTCATCGGGAAAGACAATATAGTATTTCACTGTATCGTGTTCCCTGCCATGCTCAAGGCGGAGGGTTCTTTCATCCTGCCGGAGAATGTGCCATCTAATGAGTTTCTCAACCTCGAAGGGCAGAAGATTTCAACCTCCAAGAATTGGGCTGTGTGGCTACACGAGTACTTGGAAGATCTCCCTGGGAAGCAGGATGTCCTCAGATACGTCCTCACTGCTAACGCTCCGGAGACTAAGGACAATGACTTCACATGGAACGACTATCAAGCACGCAACAATAACGAACTCGTGGCGGTGCTTGGCAACTTCATCAATCGTGCACTCGTTCTCACTCACAAGTACTTCGACGGTCGTGTGCCTACCCGTGGAGTGCTCACCGATGGTGACAGAGAGGTGCTGGTCGAAATACCAACCTACAAGGACAAAGTCGCTGCTCTCCTCGAAGATTATCATATCCGCGATGCGCAGCGTGAGGCAATGAACCTCGCTCGACTGGGAAATAAGTACCTCGCCGACACAGAGCCGTGGAAGATAGCTAAGACAGATATGGAGCGTGTGGGGACAATCCTCAATGTCGCTCTACAGATATGTGCCAACCTCTCTATCCTCATGGAGCCATTTGTACCCTTTGCGATGAAGAAGCTCCGCTCCATGCTACAGCTCTCCGGTAACATCAGTTGGAGTCAGCTGGAGCGTACCGATCTACTCGGGGACGGTCATCCACTGAATAGCCCTGAGCTACTATTCGAGAAGATAGAGGACAGTGTGGTCAAGGCTCAGCAGCAGAAGCTCCTGGATACTAAGGTTGCCAACGAAACTTCTGAGCACAAGGCAGAGCCGATAGCAGAGGATATACCCTTCGAGATATTCGAGAGAGTGGATATGCGTGTAGCTACGGTACTCGACTGCCAGAAGGTTCCCAAGGCAAATAAGCTCCTGCAGTTCCGACTTGATGACGGACTGGGTGGACGTACGATATTATCAGGCATAGCAAAGCATTACCCCAATCCTGAAGAACTCATCGGTAAGCAAGTATGCTTCGTAGCCAACCTTGCCCCCCGAAAGCTCATGGGCATAGAAAGTCAGGGGATGATCCTCAGTGTTCTCGACGCTGATGGTGGACTCTCCTTACTCGCGACTTCCAAGGACGTACAGCCAGGTTCCAAGATATCATGAATACCGCTCTCCTACTATCTGGTGGAGTAGATAGCTCTGTAGCTCTACACTTGCTCATGGAGCAGGGCATTCGCCCCGACCTCTACTACATACAGATCGGAGCAGACAACGAAGGCTATACAGACTGCCCCTCAGAGGATGATGAAGTCATGGTACAGCTCCTCGCACGCAGGTATGGGCTGAAGCTGAGCATGGTTAATCTCCATCAGGAGTACTGGGATTACGTCGTACGATACATGATAGATACGGTGCGGGCAGGGCGTACTCCCCATCCTGATATGTTGTGCAATAGAGTGATCAAGTTCGGATTCTTCAATGAATACTGGGGTAAGGATTACGATCACATCGCCACAGGTCACTACGCCGACAAGCTAGTCCGTGACGGCAAGCATTTCCTTGCCACTGCGGTAGATCCACTGAAGGATCAGACTGACTTTCTCGCACAGATTACATATCCTCAACTGGTTAAAGCACAATTTCCTCTCGGGAGGCTCCCCAAGAGCGAAGTTCGACAGATCGCTGAGCGTGAGAGACTGGTGACGGCACACCGTAGAGACAGTCAAGGCATCTGCTTTCTCGGGAAGGTGAACTACAATGATTTCGTAAGACGGCACCTCGGTACACACATAGGAGACATCGTGGACAATGAGACAGGGCAAGTCATTGGAGAGCACGAGGGTTACTGGTTTCATACGATAGGTCAACGCAAGGGTCTTGGGCTAAGTGGTGGACCGTGGTTCGTGACACGCAAGGACATTGAGCACAATATCCTCTACGTAAGTCGTGGCTACGATCCCGAAGAGCAGTACGGTAATGTGATCGAAATGGGGGAAATGAACTTCATTACGGAGAGTCCGTTTGGAGACGCAGAGAATGGCACATCGGAACTCGAAGTGACGTTCAAAGTGCGGCATACTCCCGACTTCTCCCGCGGTAGATTGGTGCGCGCGACGGACACGACAGGCACTATACTCCACTCCGATGAGTTGATACAAGGAATCGCTCCGGGGCAATTCTGCACCATTTACGACAGGGACAGTAAAATCTGCTATGGCAGTGGTGTTATCGCCTGCGGCTGGAAAAATAATCCCTGAAAATACAAGAGGTATGTAGAGGAAAATATGTACCTTAGCTCTCGAATTAGGCAAAGGATAAGCAACAACGTACATTCACTTTATAATTTTTTCAGCAACCATGAAGATTCAAAAAATAGCATCTGTAGCATTAGTGTGTACACTGATGATGCTCGGTCTTGTGTCGTGCAACAACACCAAGGGGCCCAAGGAAGTGACCAAAGATGCTGTGGATGCCCTCCTCAGACAAGATGCAGAGAGATTCTACGACTACTTGTGCACATCAGACAAGGAAGCAGTAACCCTCGACAACTTCAAGGAGATGCTCTCATTCTCCAATACCCTCGAAGAAGCCAGCACCATACTCCCCGAACTCCAGAGTGAATTCAAAGCCAAAGACTTCAAAGAAACTGTCTCTGGAGGAATTGCGACAGTAACATTCGTCATCACTGCACCAGACGAGACCGAGATCGGCAAGGGAGCCATCTCCATAAAAGACCTCACCTCGGTTATCGCCAACAGGAAGATCAAATCACTTAACGACATACCTGAGGACATCAAAGCAAAGATTAGGGCACATATGGGGAAGAATAGCATACCGACGGTAGAAAAGATACAGCAATTCAACCTCGTCAAGGAAGGTGAAGACTGGAAAGTTAAGCTTGACGTTCAGACTTTCATCAAAGCCAAGACCGCAATTACCCCTTTCATCCTATGATCCTTTTCAATTATTCCACAAATATTTACAGACAACAGAACAACTAAAAAATGGCAACAGTAGTAGCAGATCCAAAGCCCTATGTAGTGGGCGTAGACATCGGAGGGACTAACACTGTATTTGGTATCGTGGACACCCGTGGTAATATGATTCGGACGGGGTCAATTAAGTCCACCAATCACTTGGAGGTCGAAGACTTTATTACCGAATTGGCAGGTGCCATCCGCAAGCTTGTAGATCAGGAGGGTGGCATGGGCAAGATCCATGGTATCGGCGTCGGAGCACCCAATGGCAATTACTTCACCGGCTCCATAGACTTCGCCCCCAACCTCCTATGGAAGGGTCGCATACCGCTGGCACACATGTTGTCCGAAGCATTGGACGGGATTCCTGTCGCTCTCACCAATGATGCCAATGCAGCAGCTATCGGTGAGATGACCTACGGTGCAGCAAGAGGTATGAAAGACTTCATCGAAATTACCCTTGGCACAGGTGTCGGCAGTGGTATCGTCGTCGGAGGCAAGCTCGTGTATGGTCATGACGGTTTTGCAGGAGAGATAGGACACACCATCATCAGGCGCAACGGTCGTATGTGCGGCTGTGGCCGCCAGGGTTGTCTCGAGACCTACACCTCTGCTACAGGCGTGGCACGCACAGCACGTGAGTACCTCGAGATCCGTGAGGATGATAGTCTCCTTCGCCAGATTAACATTGAGGACATTACCTCCAAGGATGTATATGATGCGGCAGTGAAAGGCGATAAACTGGCACTCGAGATCTTTGAGAGTACGGGTGCTATTCTCGGCGAAGCTCTCGCTGATGCAGTGGCCTACACCAGTCCAGAGGCGATTATTCTCTTCGGAGGTCTCACCAAGGCAGGTGATCTCCTCATAGCACCTACACAGCGACACATGGAGATGAACCTCCTCAACATTTACAAGAACAAGGTCAAAATCCTCGTCAGCGAGCTCAAAGAAAGCGACGCAGCTGTACTCGGTGCCAGTGCGATGGGCTGGGAGGCAGACAGGGAACACCTCCTCAAACTGACGAAATAAAAAACACCGAAGTAGCCACTCCTACTTTTTCCTACCAAATTCTAAGCGTAATTGCTTAGAATTTGGTACTTTTGCCGAAAATTATATAGTCATTACTCAGGTATATAACAGTATGAGCCATAAAGAAGAGAACAAGAGAGACGAGAGCCAGATCCTACAGGAAGAAGCTGTAGAAGCGATCAACAAAACCGAAGATTTCATCCACAACAATAGGAAAGTCTTGGGCTTCGGTCTGCTCGGTATCGTAGTTATCATCGCTTGCATCCTAGGATACAAGAACCTTTACCTCACCCCCAACACCCAAAAAGCCGAAGCTGCGCTCTTCAAAGCTGAGCAGTACTTCGGTATGGATTCATTCCAGTTGGCACTCAATGGTAACGGAGCCGATGTTCAGGGCTTTCTTGATGTCATAAAGCAGTACGGGAATACCAAGTCCGGCAACCTCGCACAAGCATACGCTGGTATCTCTTATTACCACCTCGGGCAGCCCGAGCAGGCACTTGAGCACCTCAAGAAGTACAAGGGCGATGATATCATGGTAGCACCTACTGTGTATGGACTCATCGGTGATTGCTATGTAGATCTCGGTCGCTCTGAGGAAGCAATCAAATACTTCGAAGACGCTGCCAAGCGAGCTGACAATGACGCATTATCTCCCGTGTACCTCCTCAAGGCCGGTATAGCCTACGAAGCGATAGGCAAGACCGAAGAGGCTGTAAAGGCGTACAACACGATCAAGGAAAAGTACTACAACTCCCCCGCAGTACTTGATGCCAATAAGTATATCGAATCCATCAACCTCAAAAAGTAGAGTAGGAACTTGCACTCCTGACATGGTCTCACCATCCTCGGGGGAAGATTTACGAAGGCGTCGTACGCCACCCTTTCGAATATGAGCGAGTATACCAATAGTGGTATGCTCGCTCACTCTTTACACTGATTCATGGTAACAAGTTACACCTCAGAGATCGGGGAAGCTTCTCCCAAAAGTGATTTAGGTCAGTGGATTAAAAGAGATTAATCCCTATATGGTCACAGGAAATACTCCTCGTCGTGGTGGTTACATTCCCTTTCATTCGTCCAATTACATGTGGATATGCCTGTAGAAAGCTCTGGGTCGTCGATTTGCCGACATCCCGGAGCTTTCAAAAGCGACCTCTGGAATATCGGCAAATCGACGACCCAGAGCTTTTTTGGCACATGTGCACATATCGGATGCAACTAAATGGCTATCACGACAAATACTATCCCGAAGGAGGGCTAACCCACCGAGGCGAATTCATACCATCATAATTACGTAGAGAGGACTCTCAACACCTCCTCGGATATCTCAATACAGACGAGCTTAAAAGACTGAGAATTTTGTATCTTTGCAGGAGTGGGAAGAAGTGGAAAACAGGTGAAGCAAACGGTAGAAAAATATGGATACAACGATACTGATGGTCATGGGACTGCTGGCAGTCGTCGGCGTACTGATCGTGGTCATGAATAAGGTCAAGAGGCAATCTTCCGGGACAGACAATGAGATAAAGATCTGTAAGACCACAGGGGAGGTCTGCTGCGGTGGTGGCACAAATTGTCACAAGTACACCAATACGGGCAGTTCGGCAAATCCCATCCAATACTTCGAGGACGAGGAATTAGATCGCTTCAAAGGTAAGTCACCCTCAGATTACTCCCCTCAGGAGATAGCCGAGTGGCGCGAAGTCATCTGCACTCTCCAGCCACAGGAAGTACGTGGCTGGGTTACCAGCATACACCGTCGCGGACTTCTCATCCCCGCAGAAATCGAAGAATTAGCACAGGAGATAATGACCTCCACACCTCAGGCCTGAAGTACCCCGACACCCTACACACGGCACCATATAGAGATGGATATATTCAGCTACAATTTTTTCTTCCACGCCGTCCTCGGCGTTGTCCTCACGGGACTCTTGACGGGGATTATCGGTAGCTATGTAGTAGCACGTCGAATGGTCTTCATCTCAGGCGGTATCACACACAGCAGTTTTGCAGGATTAGGCTTTGGTTTCTACATGGGACAGTCTCCTATCCTCTATGCTTTTATCGCCGCGGTGCTCAGCGGTCTCGGCGTCGAAGCTCTCAGTCGCGATGGCCATGTCCGTGAGGATTCGGCGATAGCTACAATTTGGAGTTTGGGGATGGCTGTAGGTGTGCTCTTCACGTTTCTTACTCCGGGTTACACTCCTGGATTATCCTCGTTCTTATTCGGCAATATCCTCCTCATCAGCAGGGGTTATCTATTAATGCTGGGTGCATTTCTCATGCTGCTGATACCACTGGTGATCATTTTCTACAAACCCCTGCTCTACGTCTCGTTTGATCCAGACTTCGCCCGCACACGTGGCGTCAACGTCGCCACATATCGTTACGGCATGATGATTGCAATCTGCATCAGTATCGTACTCAGCATCCGTGTCATGGGCATCATGATGCTCATGAGCATGCTCACGCTCCCTCAGATGACAGTCAATCAGTTCACCTCACACTTCTCCACCCTGCTCATCGGTTCTTCCGTGCTCAGTATCGTATCGGTGATGGTTGCACTCATGGTCAGTTTCTACTGGAATCTCCCCACCGGTGCCGTATCTGTATTCATCCTCGCCCTCTGCTTTCTCTTCGCCAAAGGGTTTCACTCCTTCCTCCGAAGGCAGCGCAACTGACGTACCATGAGACTTCGTGGCTCTGCCATAGTCCTTCTTCTACTACTCCTTAGTAGCTGCTCACTGCTCCAATCCATAGAGCAAACCAACCAGCGCAGGTACGTCCACAGCGCACTCGATCTGGCGAGAAGAGACATCGCAGCCCACGTTCCGGATTCCTTGCCTCTTCCTCCCACACTATGCCCTATAGCACTACATCCCCTCCCGGAGCTTGACCGCGCATACGACATAGCCTACGGTCAAGGTTGGAGAGACGAAGTGATTGAGATAGCCTTCGCTACCCAGAGAGTGGACGTGGTACTACACTTCGCCAGAGAGAACTCTTCCGAATATCTCAACAGCCTGCTCCTTATCGGTCATGCCGCAGAGGCTCTACGTCTCATTCAGGATCAGCATCTCGATGCCCCGAGTAGCACTGCCCTCGCTCATCTGCTCCTCGGAGATACCGCCACCGCTACTCGAGAGCTCAAAGCCCTGTCCATCCACGCCGATTCACCCATACGACTCCGTGCCTGCCGCCAGCTCTCCCTTCTGCCCAGCAGCAGAGAAGAGGGACTCCGAGGTATCGTACACCTCTCCCCCAGTTACGAAGAGCGTAATCTCGCTGCTTCTGCACTCGGAGAGCTCCACTCCCTCTCTACCCTCACAGCTCATGCCCATCTCGTTCTATCCTCATCCCCTTCATGGCTACGCGAGTACGAGCTACTACGCCTACGACCTCTCCTTCTACAGCAAAATCACTGGCCATTACTCTACGACGTCCACCACGCACTGCCTCCCAAGTACCATAGCACCTATCCCTACAGCATGCTCACGGACTATGCCCATGAAATCGCCCTATTACGCGCCTATGAGCAACCAGAGACACTGCCACAAGCGACTGGGACAATCCAAGAAACCTCGGCAGGATCATTCAGAGAGCTGTATGGCAATGTTCGCAATGTCAACAACTGGGCCATGACCTATCATTCTTCGGAAACAGCCCTTAAAGACCGACCAAACATTACGAAACGACCCTCAAAAGAGGAATATAATAAAGTACTCACCACATTGGGTGATATTTTCCGATAAAAAGGGCCCCGGGAGAGAGGAAAATTCTGTACCTTTGCAAATAGAAAAACGAAAAATAAATCTTTAATATCCTAATCACCATGCAACTACTAAAAGATCTTGTAGAGAGAGCAAAACAAAACCTTCGTACCATTGTCCTTCCAGAAGGCTCCGAAGAGCGGACACTAAAAGCTGCTGACAAGTTGCTTGCCGACGGAGTAGTAAAAATTATCTTGATCGCAGAACCAGATCAACTGAAGGCTCAGGCGGAGTCTCTCGGATTAAAGAATCTGGACAAAGCAAGAATCGTATCTCCTACACAGAATCCCGATAAAGAAAAATATGCTAATGCCCTCTACGAAATGCGTAAAGCTAAGGGTATGACGATCGAAGAAGCTGCCAAGAAGGTGGAGGATCCACTATTCCTCGCATCGCTGATGGTCAAGCTCGGTGAAGCAGATGGTGAGGTAGCAGGAGCACAGAATACCACAGGTAACGTGCTCCGCCCTGCACTACAAATCATCAAGACGGCTCCGGGTATCCGTGTCGTTAGTGGTGCATTTCTCCTCTTCGTCAATGAGAAGCTCCAAGATGCCAAAGTATACGGAGAAGACGGTCTCCTCGTCGTGGCAGATTGTGCCGTGATGCCCAATCCTACCGCAGAGGAATTGGCTCAGATCGCTGTGGCATCCACGGGCACAGCACGCGCTATCGCTGGCATCGAACCACGTGTAGCTATGCTTAGCTTCAGTACCATGGGGAGTGCATCACATGAGCTTGTGGATAAAGTAGCTGAGGCTACTCGCATAGCCAAAGAAATGGCTCCTAACGAAAAGATTGACGGCGAGATGCAGGTCGATGCCGCTCTTGATCCCGCTACTGCAGCAAAGAAAGCCCCCAATAGTCCCGTGGCAGGCAAGGCAAACGTCCTCGTGTTCCCCGACCTACAGAGTGGCAATATAGGTTACAAACTCGCACAGCGACTTGGCCTTGCGACTGCGGTAGGTCCTATCCTGCAAGGGATAGCCAAGCCCGTCAACGACCTCTCCCGTGGGTGCTCTGTAGAGGATATCTACTACCTCGTTGCAATCACATCTAATCAGGCGACAGCTGCGCTCAACAATCAATAAATATCTATTTTTACCAACCTAATAATTATAATCCTAAGAGACATGAAAATTTTAGTCCTCAATTGCGGTAGTTCATCCGTGAAGTACAAACTCATGGACATGACTGACGAACGTGTGATCACCAGCGGTGGTATCGAGCGTATCGGCTTGGACGGCTCGTTCCTTAAATTTAAGGACAAAGATGACAATAAGGTCATCATCGAGAAGCCCCTCCCTGAGCACACCGCAGCTGTAGAGCTGATCCTCCAGACCTTGGTAGACCCAAAGTACGCGTATCTCAAGTCTTTCGACGAGATCGAAGCAGTAGGTCACCGTCTCGTGCATGGTGGAGAGACCTTCAGCCAGAGTACGATCATCACTGACGAAGTAGTAGCAGAGCTGAAGAGGCTGAGTGAACTCGCACCTCTCCACAATCCCGCCAACATCAAGGGCGTCGAGGCTATCAATAAGCTAATGCCCTCTGTGCCACAGATCGGTGTATTTGACACAGCATTCCACCAGACCATGCCTGCCTCCTCCTACATGTATGCACTCCCCTACCGCTTCTACGAGGACTACAAGGTGCGCAAATATGGATTTCACGGCACCAGCCATCGCTACGTCAGCCACCGCGCGTGCGAAATACTCGGACGTGACATCAAGGATACGAAGATCATCACTTGCCACATCGGCAACGGTGCATCCATGAGCGCTATACTCAATGGCAAGGTCATCGATACGACCATGGGTTTCACCCCTCTCGAAGGGCTCATGATGGGCACACGTTCCGGTGACGTAGATCCGGGATGCCTTTTCTACATCATGAAGAAAGAAGGACTCTCGCCAGAGCAAGTCAACCTCATGGTCAATAAAGAATCCGGAGTCCTAGGTATCTTCGGTAAGTCCTCGGACATGCGTGACCTCGAAGACGGTGTGGCCGCAGGTGACGAGCGTGCTATCCTCGCCATGGATATGTATAACTATCGCATCCGCAAGCAGGTCGGGGCATACCTTGCTGCTCTCAACGGTGCAGACATTATCATCTTCACTGGTGGTGTGGGTGAAAACCAAGCCATCACTCGCGAAGTGGCATGTACAGATATGGACTATGCCGGTATCGTATTCGACAAAGAACTCAATAACCAAGTCCGTGCCAAGGAGGTCATTCTCTCCAAGCCCGAGAGCAAGACGACCGTCATGATCGTCCCCACTGACGAGGAACTTCTCATCGCACGTGACACCAGAGATCTCCTCTCCAAGTAAGTAGGACGACATCCCACCCTCCCCGACGAGCTACATCAAGCTCGCCACTGGGTTTTTGACAGAGCAGGTGTGCTGTAGATTATCTCTACAGCACACTTTTTTATATCCGCACTTGCTCTTCCCATCCATGATTCCCTCACGAATACATCCTTAGGACCCAGACATACCTCTCGAAAAGAGCACTCAAAAAGTACAGAGCAAACTTTCCTCTGTACAAAGGATACTATCCTCCGTACAAAGGAAACAATGCTTTATACAGAGCAAAGTACCCTCTATACTTTTCTTCCAAGTGGAAAGTGGGGTTTCGTGCCCTCAGGCAAGGAGCTTTCGGCCTAACCTATGCTATGAAATGACCAGGTACTGAAATCAATCGCAAGGATGGAAATACCGAATCAGCACTCCACCGATAGATCTTGATAGTAGTCGTCCCAAACAGCAGAAGAAACATTAAGAGAAGCGGAGAACTTACGGCCGTCGAGAGCAGGGGAAATAGAGGAATTCTGTGTAAATTTGTGCATAATAAAAATATGAACTCCATAACTCAGAAAGTTTTTTTGGCATGGAACAGCTAAAACATGAGTGCGGCATTGTACTCATTCGCTTGCGCAAACCATTATCATACTACAGGGAAAAGTACGGCACATGGCAGTATGGACTGAATAAGCTCTATCTCATGATGGAGAAACAGCACAACCGCGGGCAGGAGGGAGCGGGGCTGGCATGTGTGAAGCTCAATGCTCCTGTAGGTAGCGAATACTTGTTCCGCGAGCGAGGGCTGGGGACAACTGCAATACAGGAAGTGTTCGGCAACGTACACAAAACCGTGAAGCAGTACAGCGACGGTATCGAACAATCCGACGAATATATCGAGACAGAACTCCCTTTTGCTGGAGAATGCTACATGGGGCATCTGAGGTACGCCACCACCTCCAAGAGTGGCATGAAATACGTTCACCCTATCGTCCGCAGGGACAATTGGCGTGCAAAGAGCCTGGCACTGTGTGGCAACTTCAACCTCACTACTGTCCAGGCTATTTTTGACGACATTACATCCAAGGGGCAGCACCCTCGTGATACGTCAGATATGCACATAATGATAGAGCAGATAGGGCATAGGCTGGACAGAGAAGTGGAGCATAAGTTTCGCGAAGCAAAGGCTCTGGGACTATCGGGAATGGACATCACGCACTACATAGAGGATAAGATAGATATGACACAGCCCCTGCGTGACTGCTCCAAGCTTTGGGACGGGGGGTATGTGATGTGTGGCATCAATGGGAGCGGAGAGATGTTTGCGACCCGTGATCCTTGGGGCATCCGCCCAGCCTTTTACTACTACGACGATGAGATAGTAGTGGTAGCATCCGAGCGTCCGGTGATACAGACGGTGATGAATCTGACGTACGACAAAGTGCGCGAGCTCCAGCGAGGGGAAGCCATCACGGTGGATAGGACGGGAGAGAAAGTGCTACTCCACCAAATCATAGAACCGAGGGAGAATAAAGCTTGCTCCTTTGAACGAATATATTTCTCCCGTGGTAGCGATATCGACATCTACAGAGAGCGCAAGCGACTGGGCGAAAATCTAGTGCCTGCGATACTGGATAAAGTGAACGGCGATATAGACCATACAGTCTTCTCATTCATCCCCAACACAGCCGAAGTAGCTTACTACGGAATGATGGAAGGACTGGATAAGTACATGAATGAAGAGAAGATACATGCAATCCAAAGCCTTCAATCCCCTACACGTGAGCAGATCGAGAAGATCCTTGCTCGCAGAGTGCGGTATGAAAAAGTGGCGATCAAGGACATAAAACTAAGGACATTCATATCGGAGGATAATTCTCGTAATGACCTCGCTGCTCACGTCTATGACGTAACGTATGGCTCAGTGAGGAGGGGAGAGGATAACCTCGTCGTGATCGACGACAGCATCGTACGCGGAACTACCCTCAAGGAGAGTATCATCAAGATTCTCAATCGCCTGGGTCCAAGGAAGATTGTCATCGTATCCTCGTCGCCACAAATACGCTACCCAGACTACTATGGCATCAATATGAATAAGATGAAAGAGTTTGTAGTCTTTAGAGCAGCTATTGCTCTCCTCCATGAGCGTGGGATGCAGGATCTGATCATGGACGTCTACAACAAAGCAAAAGCAGGTATGGAGTCTGGTGGGTGCTACAGGACGAACTTTGTGAAGGAGGTATATGCACCATTCAGCGTAGAGGAACTCAATAGCAAAATGGTGGACCTGATGAAACCCGATGAAGTGCAATGCGATGTGGAACTGGTATTTCAGAGCATAGAGGGATTGCACGAGGCGATACCAAATAACCCGGGAGACTGGTATTTCACCGGAGACTTCCCGACGGAAGGCGGCATGAGACTCGTGAACCAAGCATATATCGACTACGTAGAGAGAGACTACGAAGGAGTGTGAAAAAGCAACGAGCTGGGAGGAGAAATCCGGTTTTGAGCAAGGAGGTAGAAGTAAGTTACAACATACAAAAGCACAAGAAATAGAGATGAGAAGAAAAGGTGCTCTGATATTGAACGACGGTTCACGGTACGAAGGAGAGATCATAGGGGCAGAACATGGCAGTAGCGGAGAGGTAGTATTCACTACCGGCATGACTGGTTACACCGAGAGCCTGAGCGATCCCTCTTATGCCGGTCAGATATTGGTGGCCACGTACCCAATAGTAGGCAACTATGGCGTGCCTGCGGACAGCGTGGATGACAGGACAGGACTCATGAAGTACTGGGAGAGCGAGACAATGCACCCGGCTGCATACATCATGCACGACTATACAGAGACCTTTAGCCACTGGAATGCCGCAGAGTCTCTGGAAGAGGCGATGAAACGCCATGGTATGGTGGGACTGACAGGTATAGACACTCGAGAGCTAACGAAGAAGATACGTGACAATGGTCCTATCC
>JBAKGE010000103.1:0-6790 GCA_037191085.1 Porphyromonadaceae bacterium
TAGAAACTTAGGACTTATAAGTCACGGACTTAGAGAAGCCTATAGGGTGCAAAACGATAGACCTGGGGAGGAAGGAGCTGAATATTATTAGGTATAGTACTCACCAACAGAAAAAAGAATAAGAAAATGACTAAAGCTGAATTAGCAAACGAAATTTCTAAGCGTACAGGAATTGAGAAGAAACTCGTGGTGGAGACACTCGAGTCAATGATGGCTGTAGTGAAGGACAGTCTCATCGAAGAAGAGAACGTATATCTGAGAGGCTTCGGTAGCTTTATCGTAAAACAAAGGGCTGCTAAGACTGCTCGCAATATCACCAAGAATACTACGATTCAGATCCCAGCCCGTAAGATTCCATCATTCAAACCTTCAAAGGCGTTCACCGAACTCCTCGAGAAATGATGTATTGCTAGGTAACTGTGTTTAGTCCTCAAGTGCTCGGCGAGTATGATAGGACGTAGATTTTCCAAATACCAAATAATCAATAAAGAATCATGCCAAGCGGAAAGAAAAGAAAGAGACATAAGATGTCTACCCACAAGCGCAAAAAAAGACTCAGAAAGAATCGCCACAAAAGCAAGTAATTTTGAGTTCTTTTTCTGCAGCTGAACTGGCCCATGTTTCCGGTACTTACTCATTGACGATCATGAATGTTTCGTGGGGCGCATCACCAATGTGTCGATGCTAGAGACATGAGGACTCAGAAATAAGCAAAGACAAACCTTTAACAAAGCTGATCATCATTGCACGAAAAGCTCATACTAAGGTTTGTCTTTTATTTTTTATCATTATACATTAAACAACTATTACACATTACTGATTTTAGCGTGAAAAGTGAATTAATCATCGATGTCAGACCTAAGGAAGTCTCCATTGCCGTCCTCGAGGATAGACGATTGGTAGAGCTTCAGCGGGAGAAGCAAAACATTGCTTACTCCGTAGGAGACATTTACCTGGGGCGGGTAAAAAAGGTGATGCCTGGCTTGAACGCTGCTTTCGTGGACATTGGTCATCAGAAGGAGGCATTCCTCCACTATCGAGATCTCGGAAGTGGTTTTCTTACAGCCAAAAGTCTCCTCGTTGCCCAACGCAAGTATGGTAAAAACTTTTCTGCAGAGAAAGTAAAATTAGAGAAAGAATTAGACAAGGATGGAAGCATCGCCGATCAGCTCAAGACCGGTGATGAAGTCATGGTGCAGATCACGAAAGAAGCGATTTCTACTAAGGGACCACGCTTGTCTGCCGAGTTATCCTTTGCAGGTAGATACTTGGTGCTCATCCCCTACTCCGACAAGGTTTCTGTATCACAGAAGATACATGCCAATAGTGAACGGTCAAGACTCAAACAGCTGATACTCAGTATAAAGCCAAAGAATGTTACCGTTATCGTACGCACGAGTGCCGAAAGGGTCAAGGTTGCAGAACTCGACCATGAGCTCCGCACGCTCGTGGGACGCTGGGAGAAGACACTCGAGACTCTCGGACAAGAGCCACCCAAGACCGTCAAAAGCAAGAAGAACAATAGTACTGCATACACGGCACGTATGCTGCACGAGGAGTCCAGTCGTACGCTCAGTCTCCTACGTGATACGTACAACTCTGCATTCAAAGATATTTACATCAATGACGTTGCCTTAGTACAGCAGATTACAGACTACATAGAGCTCATTGATCCAGGGCAAGGAGGTATCGTCAAGTACTATGATGGCAAAGCACCGATCTTCGATCACTTTGAGATTACGAGACAGATTAAGCACCTCTTTGGTCACTCAGTAACCTACAAGCAAGGTGCATATCTCATCATAGAGCAGACGGAAGCTATGCATGTCATTGACGTGAATAGCGGCAATAGAGCTAAGGGTTCCACGCAGCAAGAGGATACAGCCATAGATGTGAACCTTGCTGCTGCAGAAGAAATCGCCCGACAGCTCCGCTTGCGTGACCTTGGGGGTATCATCGTGGTAGACTTCATAGACATGGGGGTTGCGGCCAACCGTCAGAAACTCTTCGAGTACATGAATGAGTGCATGCGGAACGACCGTGCCAAGCATACGATCCTACCCCTATCCAAGTTTGGATTGATGCAAATCACTCGTCAGCGTGTCCGCCAAGCTATGGCAATAGAGACAGAAGAAGTATGTCCTACATGTCACGGTACGGGGAAAGTCAAGCCAACCCTATTCTTTACTGATGCGCTCGAGAAGCTCATCCAAAAGCTATCAGAGCAGGGCATTAAGAGGTTCACACTGCATGTGCATCCATTCGTTGCTACATATATCAGTAGCAAAAAGGGACTTCTCGGTATCGTGGGCCCATCAATGCTCACCACGTGGCGTGGTAAGTATGGAAAGGGCATACAGGTTCAGTCCGACGAATCACTCGGCATGCTCGACTACGAGTTTTACGACAATGACAAAAATGAGCTGTCACATCTTTTGGAGGACGATGACGAGGTCAATGATGACGAAGAAGAAGTAAGTGAAGACTGAGTATCACCGCAGTCTCCCAAATACTTCACCAATGCAGATATTACTAATTCTTTCGCATTACACTCCACAGAAAAAGTAGAAATAGGAGAATTCCTACTCCACTCCTACGTTGAGGTAAAAACGAAAAAACGAAAAAACAAATAAACGAGAAAGGGTCGTATGGAATATTGAATATCCATACGACCCTTTCTCGTTTTGGTGGTAGTTGAGGGTCCAGTAGCGGGTCACTTAGGTTCTGTTAGTTCCTTAAGTTTTTGTATAAGTACATCCACCTCCATACCACTACGGTCTGCCATCATTTGCACAGTTGCACGTGGTATCATGATACGCGCGAGTGGAGTGTTGAGTACCTTAAATGCTTCATTCACCTTAGGCAACCCAGACTTAACGTGCGGATATCTCCTCAGTATATCCTGTAGTCTCGTGTCGGCATCTATCACCAGTTCCTCACCATTCACTGCGGATATCTCTTGCTGTGCTGACACAGGTTGATTCCCGGTTTCGCTCTCCGTCTCAGGTGCCGACGCTGAGTACTTGGTAGCCCCCGCCGTATCCTTGCTCCAGAGGAGCAAGGTACGAGAATCCTGCAGGTCACGGATGCGAGTACAGTCCTGCATCATCTCGAGGACTCCCCTAAACTTTCCATGCTCATCACGCACCGCCACATAGTAGATGTAGATAAACATCCCAGGCTTATTGATCCAAAAGTCTACCGAATCCTGCTCTCCCGTACGAAACTTCTCTATGATCTCCTCCACCAGATGTACACTCGTGCGTGGGTGACAGTTCTTCACCTGTCGTCCGATGACATTCCTGCTCCGCGGGAAAACTCTATGGTCCGTATCGGAGTAAAATTTCACCAGTTCATTCTCATCTACATAGGAGATATCCACAGGCAGGTGCTTGTATATCAGATTAATCTGCTCCAGAGTCAGCTTACCCGTAGCGACATCCAGCTCCTGCCCTCGAACACCACCCGCCGTTAGTCCATACTTGCTCAGCACCTGCACCAGCTCTGCTGCCAAGCCCTCAGGATTCTGAGGTTTATCTACCGGTACGGTAATCGCAGACTCATGCGTCACATTCCCTATGAGAGCATACCCTATCTCCCTGTCACCGGACTTCATGTCCTCAAACTCCTCCGGCGTAATCATCGCCAACGATGTAGGTAGAAGTACTGTCTCCTCCTTCTGGATCAAGTCGAGAATATCTGCCACTATCGTCAACTGCTGTGCCACGAATTCCTCCTCACGTCCCTCATCAAGGAGTACCCTCGCATCGCGGATCTCATCGCGGATGAAGTCATCAAGGAGCCACATCGTCGTCGTTGGACGATCGAAGCCCTTCTTTTCCAGCACGGAATAGAGTTGGTTCTGCTTGCGGGCGAGGTGAATCTTCCACTGCCCAAGTTTGTCATATATCTCATACCACTGGTTTCTGATCACGGGATACTGTACCAGATCCTCGATAGCCTTAAGAACCTTCCGCATCTCATCATTTTCACGATAGTAGCACACGATCGGATGCGTAGGCTGAAGGTCGGGACGAGATAAATCTATCACGTCCTGAAAGAGATCCAACATCTGCTGTATATTCTCCTTACGGCACTCATCCTCCTCAAATTCTCTCAGCAACTGTTCTGCCAATGCTATCTCATAGGGTTTCAGAGATACGACCTCCCTACGCATACGCTCCCGAGCGTCCCCGAGACTAATCTCTCCACTATTGTAGGCATCCTTGATCTCCAGTGTAATGCGAAGCTTGTCCATGTCTACTGCCGGCAGATGATTCTTCATTTCCATAACCTTATGTTACCCTCTTTTGGTGATTAGATATACAAAGAACTCACTATCCTCATGCGCCCGTATCGCCACCGGAACTTCCCCGCCAAAGGACAGTACAGCCCCTGGTGTCATCCGATGCTTCTCTGCTCCACCGAGGGTCACTGTCACAGATCCTTTCACTATCGTGAAGTAGCCTGTATACCCCTGATGGTCATGAGCTGGGATTGAATTGCCCCGCTTCAACTCCACATGCACGAGCATCAATTCATCATTGTGCACCACTCTACCCGTCTCCCTTAGTTCTATACCTAACATAATCCTGATGTATTTACTTTATTAAACTATTGATTGAATACTATTTTCACCAAGTCAAAAGTAACACTAACGCAAAAACTGGAGTGTAACATTTGTTACGTCTCGCCCAGAAATACCCACACATAGGTATCAGCAGTGGTCCACCCTCTCGCCCCCGAGGGAAGAGATTACCATCACCCTCCGTGAAGAGAGGCGGAGAGGGAGCTGAGATTTCTCTGGGACGTCGATGCATCGATGTCCCAGAGCTCTTTTTCACGATCTCCCAGAGGTCGTGAGAGCGATGACCCAGAGGTTTTTGAACCGATCTCCTCCACATTTCTCTCCCCTGTCCTCATCCTCCAGCAGAGAGACTACCGTCACAAACCTTATCCAATCAACGGTGCGTCCAAAGGGGGCATAAGAGAACATAGGATTATTTTTTTCGTCATCTGTAGTGTATAGAGAGCGTTTAATTCATAAAATTCTGAAGAAATAAGTATCTTTGTGGAACGAGAAGGTTGAAGTTTAAATAATTAGAGAATAATTAAATAACATCATGATTCAAAGCAAGAACTCAAGCCAAGCGATTTGGTGTGACGTATATACGTACTCCAAACTACCTGCCTCTCTATCGCAACTCGAAGAATTAGCCAAAAACCTGTGGTGGGTATGGAATGCAGAAGCTCAAGAGCTCTTTGAATACTTAGACAAGGAAGAGTGGAGAAATAGTCAAGGTAACCCTATACAGGTACTCGCCTCCCTCTCTCGGATGAGAATAGACGAGGTAGCACAGGACAGCAGTTTCGTCTCAAAGTTAAACCGGGTATACAGTCAATATAAGGAGTACCTACACCGTCCGGGACGTACCGATGAGCCAAGTGTGGCTTACTTCTGCATGGAGTTTGGCATCACGAATATCCTCAAAATCTACTCCGGTGGTCTGGGGATTCTTGCTGGCGACTACATCAAGGAGGCAAGCGATTATCGTGTTAATCTGGTGGGAGTGGGCTTTCTGTACAGATACGGATACTTCGACCAGGTGATCACGACCGAGGGTCAGCAGGTAGCAGAGTACAAGGCGCAGCAGTTTCAGAGTCTGCCTATCACCCAGCTGATGAGAGAGGACGGTACACCGGAGGTACTGGAAGTTCCCTTCAGTGACCATACGGTGTACAGCCATATATGGAGGGTAGACGTAGGGCGTGTACCACTGTATCTCATGGATACTGACATTCCACAGAATAGCGAGTGGGATAGGCAAATCACACACCAGCTATATGGAGGAGACTGGGAGAATCGCATGAAGCAGGAGTACATGCTGGGAATCGGAGGTGTGATGCTGCTGGATAAGCTCGGTATCAAGCAGGATATCTACCATGCCAACGAGGGTCACGCAGCTCTAATGAACCTCCAGAGACTGGCGAATCTGATCCAGCGAGAGGGGCTGGACTTCGATCATGCTATAGAGCTGGTACGTGCGTCCGCGCTGTACACCGTGCATACGCCTGTACCCGCCGGGCATGACTACTTCGACGAGTCTCTTTTCGCAAAATACCTGAGTCATTATGCTGAAAAGCTGGGAATCTCATTTCAGGAGCTGATAGACATGGGACGTGAGAACCCTGGGTCGCACGACAAATTTTCAATGAGTGTTTTCGCTCTTAATACCTGCCAGGCAGCCAATGGTGTGAGCAAGCTTCACGGTATAGTATCTCAGGAGATGTTTTCTCCCGTATGGAAGGGGTTCCTACCCGAGGAGCTACATGTCGGCTATGTGACGAACGGCATACATAGTCCCACATGGACGGCATCCGAGTGGAATGAATTCATAGCCAAACATATCTCCGGTGACATAGTAGAGCATCAGGAAGAGGAGGCCACGTGGGATAGGATATGGGGTGTACCCGATGGCGAGGTGTGGGCGATGCGTCGAGTGATGAAGGAGCGCCTACTCTCCTACCTACAGCAATCATACTCGCAAAGTCTGGAGAGAGAAAATTCGGATCCCTCATCTATCGTTTCCATCCTCGACGAGCTATCGCCCGAGACACTGCTGGTAGGCTTTGGTCGCAGATTCGCCACCTACAAGCGTGCTCATCTACTCTTCACGGATCTCAATCGCCTGAGCGAGATCGTCAATAACCGTGAGTACCCTGTTCGCTTTATCTTCACGGGCAAGGCGCACCCTGCCGACGGTGGTGGTCAGGGGCTCATCAAGCACAT
>JBAKGE010000104.1:0-6737 GCA_037191085.1 Porphyromonadaceae bacterium
GATCGACATCCCAGAGCTTTCTCTGACGACCTCTGGGATGTCGATCTGCCGATGACCCGGAGCTTTCTATAGGGTATCTCCACATACCTTGCATGGATTAGATGGCCCCAATAACCTAGGCTCAGGTGCAGCAGTATATTCTCTTCACCTTATTGCACTGATTTTTTGTGTTCGATATCACATCAGAATGGTGCACCAGCTTGCTTCTCCGTGATTACAAACTTCAGCTCGTTATTCTCCTTTCCTGTGCTTATCCTCATTGCCGAAGGGAGAATGAGATTGGAGATGGAGATCGGTGTTGATGATGAGGATTGATTATAGCTCGACGATGACGACGATGATGAGTCTTGGGAGCGTAGAATAGGTATGATAGCTACCCTAAGATCTCTATCAGGATGTGCTTTGATGTGCTGCTTCACCATCTGTACAATATTGCCGAAAGAGTAGGTCTTTGACTCCGCAGATGTCTTGGTGCTTACGTATGTAGAGTAGGGAGCATCGGCTTCGGTCAGTTCTCTAGCGAAAAATGAAGCTACCGAATCCGTGGGCATCAGGATGAGATCCGACGGTGAGGTAAGAGCGTAGGCATTATTAGTCTCGCCTTCGCCTGTGATGATCATAGGGACGGAGTTAAGTTCTCGAATTTTACCCATTTCAGCTTCACTCAAGATTTGTGCGATCTTAACTGTCGGGATGGTCACCTCCGTGAATACACCTGCAGGTGATTTTATGTACGCGTATCCGTCGTTGCTATTGATTAGCTTATTGATATCCTTGTTTGCAAAGCGGGCCAACTGTGGCACTTCTATCGTGTGGCTCAGATGCTGTACATGTGCTACACTGACAATCGAATCCTTTACGCCAGTACTCTTGCGTACCAGAGTGTCTGGCATGGAGTAGTAAAATGCCAGCGATGAACGTACCACTTGTAGGATGCTGCCTGCTCCAGTCGTCGTCTTTAGGTATACGCCGGGAAAAAACTGGTCAAACGACTCCTGACTGGCAAAGATCGGAGACTTTGCTTTGGCTAGATCATAAAACTCCTGACCGAACTCGCGACGCAACGGAATTTTGATGCGCTTGACGTCCGATGAGGAAGCATTCCCTTTGGCAGCGGTGTAAGTCACACTACCGAGATGATAGGTGTCGCTCATGTCTACATACGCACTCAGGTCATCTACGGAGTACTTTTGGAATGGTAAGGCCTTCTTGAGCTTGTACGCTTTTATCTCCATTGGCGAGTCCCCCTTGCCCGTGTAATCCGCGTATGACAATTCCACGAAAGCAGAGTCAATCTTGTTGCTTGCCGGTTCCTCGGAAAATCTAAATCCGGCAGGGCAATAAAACTGTGTCAGGTACTCACACGAAACATTGCCGTACAGAGTATTGGGGATAGTCCCCACATATCCGTAGCTACTGTTCACGTATATGTTATTGTACGAAACCCCGGTGTGTGTACCTGTTTGATCGCTCATGTCGGCGGATACTGTTCTGAAAGTCAATGGCAGAGTATAGCTCTTCGACACACCTTTGCTGTACTCGGGCATTATGTCACTACCGGTGGGATTGTCGTAGGAGTCACAGGCTCCAAAGAAAGGGACCAACGCCAATGCTATCACTGTCAGCAGTGGCACTCTTTGTTTGTATGAGGTTGTACTTTTATTCATTACGTCCAGTATCTGTATCATGAATCATTGGTTTCGAGTTAGCGTAAAAGCAGATAGTGCTGATCATCAATTGGCGACAAATAACCGGCACTACTTCCTCGCAAATATGCTTTTTTTCTGTGAGTAGTACGACAAAAGGCAAGTGGCTTAACGAAAAAAAACACTTGCCTTTCTTGCCTGAGCTTACTCAGAGTTCCTCATAGAACATGTCTGCATTGTCCATTACCTCCTTGCTCTTCTCTGTGTACTCAAATGTCTTTAACTCCAGAGCGTTGATCCACTTGCGCATCTCGTCACTGAGCTCGTGGGATGCAATGACGAGCCCATCCACATGTCCGATGATCAGCTCGAGTAATCGTTCTTTCGTTAGCTCTGTACCATCGAGGAGCTTGTGTTCGATACCGTCGTAGGCAAGTACCTCTGTCAGCTGTGAGCCGAAGGGGGTAGCCGGAGATATGTCATGGATTGAGTACACTATCCGGGCTTTGGAGAGAGCGGGGTCATCCTTGAGTAAAGTCTTGAGGTACAGTGGAGCTAAGCCTGAGAACCACCCTTGACAATGGATTACATCGGGAATCCAACGGAGTTTCTTGATCGTCTCGAATACTCCTCGGACGAAAAAGACGGCACGCTCCACATTATCCTCGTAGAGTTTACCCTCAGCGTCTACCACGGTCCCCTTCCTGGCGAAGAAATCATCGTTGTCCACAAAGTATACTTGTAGGCGCTGGGGCATGAGACTTGCCACCTTGACTACCAGCTGGTGTACCTTGTCATTCACCGTCAGGTTAACGCCTGACAGGCGAATCACCTCGTGCAGCTGATTGCGGCGTTCATTGATGATGCCATAGTCCGGCATGAAAGTGCGGATGTCATGCCCACGCTCCAGCATTCCGAGAGGAAAGAGGTGTGACTCCTCATCCACCAGACGCTCCTCCACGAATGGCGCAATCTCTTGTGCTATGTAGAGTATTTTCTTCTTGTTCTTGTTTATAGCCATGAATATATTGTCTTACAGCGATGCTGTCGGTGTCTTGCAGTCATTTGTTTGATCGTGCTCCTGTCTCGTCCAAAGTCATTGGAGCACATCACCATAGGTAAATGTCCTTAGTGCCTAAATGTTGGATCAAATTTACCTTACAAATCATACTATTTGTTCTCAAAACGGACCATTTTGAGCCCTTACAGCTCTGCAAAGGTACTAATTTTTAACCACTTTCCCAAGAGCTATATCCCCTGATGAAGGCACCCTAAGACGGCGTCATGGATGTACACGATAAGCATGCCTTTGGTCTTAGGTACAGGATCGGTGGAATACGGCTTCCACTCATTCCGGACGTGTGTAGATGTGCTGTAAAAACCTCTGGGTCGTCGGCAAATCGATGTCCTAAAGGTCGTCTCCGAAAGCTCTGGATCATCGCTTCATCGACGACCCAGAGCTTTTTAAACGCTTCTCCACCCCAAGGAATGTGAGATGAAGGACGGTCTTGGTGGATACGGTCCCTGAGCATAGTTGTAACTTGGTTGGGGGCGAACGTGCGTCAAGAGCAGCTCTTGACCGAGGAGAGTGTATTTGGGCTGATGAGCTGTTTTTCGTAATTTTGTTGCGGATCGTGTGAAAGAAGCGGTCATGTAGGTACGGATAGGCAAAATGTGATTTACAGCTATGGTAGATGCTATAGAGCGGCTGAGGGGACGAAACCGGGTCAGACTACTTTTCGTATGCTTGGGTAATATCTGCAGGAGTCCGGCAGCAGAGGCTATCGCAGTATCTGAGGTTGATAGGCGTCAACTGTCGGATATTATCGGTGTGGACTCTGCCGGTCTGCACAGTTATCATGAGGGTGAGCCGGCAGATCGTCGTATGATCTGCGCAGCGCTCACGAGAGGGTATCAGGTCACGAGTATTTCTAGACCATTGGTGTGGCAGGACTTTGATGATTTTGATCTCATCATCGGAATGGATGATGCTAACCTCGAGGAACTCTTTCGTAGAGCTCCCTCGGTGGAAGCTTCTCGAAAGATTGTGGCGATGAGGAGTTTCGGAGCGGTTTATTCGGAGTATGACCATGTGCCCGATCCTTACTACGGTGGTAGTAGAGGGTTCGACCTCGTATTGGATCTGCTGGAAGATAGTATTTCTGATATGATAACGCAGATATCAGAGGTCGTACATTTGTAGTCTCCACACTAGATTTATATTTTACTTTTACTTAACTTTGTCGTAGGTAATAACAAAATACATTATTTTTCAACCTAATTAGAATACCGTTATATGAAACGTGATGAGCAGATTTTTGGCTTGATCCAAAAAGAACGTGAGCGCCAGGAAAAGGGCATTGAACTGATTGCATCCGAAAATTTTGTCAGCGATCAGGTCATGGAAGCGATGGGAAGCGTAATGACCAATAAGTACGCGGAAGGCTATCCGGGTAAGCGCTATTATGGTGGATGTGAAGTGGTAGACGAGAGCGAACAGTTGGCTATCGACAGGATCAAACAACTCTATGGTGCTGAATGGGCTAATGTGCAGCCGCACTCTGGTGCACAGGCTAATATGGCTGTTCTGATGACAGTCCTTAAGCCCGGCGATACCTTCATGGGGCTTAACCTTTCTCATGGCGGTCACCTCTCTCACGGTTCCGCGGTCAATAGCTCAGGCCTTCTTTATAACCCTATCGCATACAACGTTAAGCAGGAGGATGGTCGTGTAGACTACGAGGAGATGGAACGTCTGGCTAGGGAAAATAAGCCTAAGCTGATTATCGGAGGTGCGTCTGCTTATTCTCGCGAGTGGGAGTACAAGCGTATGCGTGACATTGCTGACGAGGTCGGTGCGCTCTTCATGGTGGATATGGCACATCCTGCGGGGATGATAGCAGCAGGTTTGCTTGATAATCCGGTGAAGTACGCACACATCGTCACCTCTACTACCCATAAAACTCTCCGTGGTCCACGCGGAGGTATCATTCTTCTCGGCAAGGATTTCGAGAACCCATGGGGGCTCAAAACGCCAAAGGGCGTAACCAAGACTATGGGACAGCTCCTTGACTCTGCTGTGTTCCCGGGAGTTCAAGGCGGTCCGCTTGAGCACGTTATTGCAGCTAAGGCTGTTGCGTTTGGTGAAGCACTTGACCCATCGTTCAAGGAATATCAGCAGCTCGTTAAGGCCAATGCGAAGGCCATGGGTGAAGCATTCATGGAACTTGGTTATGACGTGATCTCCGGCGGCACGGACAATCACCTTCTTCTCATTGATCTCCGTAAGAAGCACGCTGACCTCACCGGTAAAGTGGCAGAGAAAGCTCTCGTAGCAGCTGATATTACCGCTAACAAGAACATGGTACCGTTCGATAGCCGTTCGGCATTCCAGACTAGCGGCATCCGTGTCGGTACCCCGGCTATCTCTACTCGTGGTGTACAGCCCAACGAAGTAAAGACAATCGTCGAACTCATTGATCAAGTTCTCTGCGCTCCTGAGGATGAAAGCGTAATCGCTAAGGTGCGTAAGCAGGCTAACGAGATGATGAGTGGACGTCCTCTGAATATTTGGCAGAACAAGTAATACACATACTTACATTATTCCACAGTTTCTATATCTAATGAATTTACTCAAGACGTCAGCTCTTGTAGTAGCAGTAGGACTTGCACTCTATGGGTGCAAGCCCTCTGCTTCTATGGAGGAGCCAAAGCCTTATAACGAAGGTATTCATGTTATTCCACAGCCTGTCGAACTCACACAGACAGCGGGGGGGGGCATTACACTCACCAAGGATTTCAAGTTCATTGCTAGTGGTGAAGAGCTAACGAAGGTAGCATCTTTCTTCGCAGAAAAGATTCGGACATCCACGGGCTATTCTATGTCTATTGAGGAGAGTAGCTCTGAGCCTTCTCGGGAGATTGCTTTGCTCCTTGTCGGAGAGGATGTAGTCCCACAAGCAGAGGGCTACAAGCTGGATGTTACCGTGGATAGTGGTGTGCAGATTCAAGCCTCTACACCCCGTGGAATATTTTGGGGACTACAGACTTTGATGCAACTCCTTCCTGCAGAGATAGAGAGCATGTCATGGGTAAAGAATATTGCATGGGCCATACCATTTGTTTCTATCACCGATTATCCTCGCTTGGAGTATCGTGGTCAGCACTTCGACGTCTCTCGCCACTTCCTGACAGTAGAGCAGCTGAAGCGCAATATCGACATCATGTCCATGCTTAAACTTAACAAGATGCACTGGCACTTGACAGATGACCAAGGCTGGCGCATCGAGATTAAGCAGTACCCACGTCTGACAGAGGTTGGTTCTATTCGCACCGAGGCTGATGGCACTAAGTATGGTCCCTTCTTCTACACACAGGAGGAAGTTAAGGATATTGTCGCTTATGCCAAAGAACGCTTTGTCGAGGTTATACCCGAGATCGAACTCCCAGGGCACAGTGCCGCTGCACTGGCCGCATACCCCTATCTTGGATGTAATGGAGAGAACTTCCCCTATGAGGTGCGCAACGTGTGGGACATCTCCCGTGAAACTTATTGCGCTGGCAAGGATACCGTATTTGCGTTTCTCAAGAATGTCATAGAGGAAGTCATCCCACTTTTTGAGAGTGAGTTCTTCCATATCGGGGGCGACGAAGCACCTAAGGAAAGCTGGAAGCGTTGCCCTCTCTGTCAGGAGCGTATCCGTAAAGAAGGTCTAAAGGACGAATACGAATTGCAGAGCTACTTCATTCATCGTATCGAGGAAGTGCTTGTGGCGCACAATAAACGCATGATCGGCTGGGAGGAGATCCTCGAAGGTGGTTTGGCACCGTCTGCAACAGTGATGTCCTGGACAGGCGAAGCCGGAGGTATCAAGTCCGCCAACATGGGACACAATATTATCATGACCCCGGCCTCCGAAGGCCTCTACTTTGATCACTATCAAGGCGACTCCAATGTCGAGCCACTGGCTATATGCTGCTACTCACCTATCCAAAAGGTGTATGACTATGATCCTGTACCTGCAGAAATAGATGAGGACAAGCATCACCTTGTCCTAGGGGTTCAGGGTAATGTCTGGGGCGAGTACATCT
>JBAKGE010000105.1:0-6622 GCA_037191085.1 Porphyromonadaceae bacterium
GCCTCTTGTGTTGGCCCAGGCAAGTCATAATCTATGTAGTACAACCCATTCAAACTGTCTATCCCAACCTTTCTCTTGTAGACTTCCTGATACCCTTTATTCTCATGACATCGAAATATATCATAGTTGGGCAGCAAGACATTATTGTAATCAGGAGCACTCAGTATATACAACGCATCATCTATGTAAGACTTTCGCTCTGAGATCTGTGAACTTGCGTAATAAATATAACTATCGCGAATGGTTACACTGTCATTAATGATGTCTGAATATTTGGCTGCGAGAACCTCAAATCCCTTCTTTTCAAACTCTTCCTGAATAACTATAATGTCTATGGACTCCAATGCCGTCAACCGTTGAGGAAAGGTACCCTCATCCGTGACTATAAATAAACGCTTATTCATACATCCACCGACTGGTTTTACTGATATCGTCGTCCTATCATGTGGTACTCAAACCCTTTACTCTCGAGATCAAGCGCCAAGTATTGATTGCGCCCATCGAAAATAACTTTATTCTTCAACAGTCTTTCGACTTCATCAAAGTCTGGTGCTCTAAACTCTTTCCACTCCGTCAGCAAGATCATAGCATCGGCATCCTTCAGAGCATCATACTTTGAATCCACATACTTTATGTCCAACCCTTTCAGGTAGAAAGCTCGCGCTTCTTCCATAGCTTTCGGATCATATGCTTGGATCTTCGCTCCTCTACTCATCAGCTCCCTGATGACGTAGATAGCAGGAGCTTCACGCATGTCATCTGTCTGAGGCTTGAATGCGAGCCCCCAGATACCAAATGTCAATCCACGCAGATCTTCCCCAAATCGTGACACTACTTTCCGGGATATGATCAGCTTCTGCCTATCATTAACGTCCTCCACAGCCTTGATAAGCTGAGGCTCGTAACCATTAATCATCGCCGTATGTTTCAGGGCTTTCACGTCCTTAGGAAAGCATGATCCACCATAGCCGCATCCAGGGTAGATGAAGCTGTATCCTATACGGCTATCAGAGCCTATACCGATCCTAACCTGATTGACATCTGCACCGACAAGCTCGCAGATATTGGCAATTTCGTTCATGAACGAAATCTTCGTAGCCAGCATGCTATTGGCTGTGTACTTAGTCATCTCCGCAGATCGGATATCCATGGTGATGAATCGCTCGTGCGACATGCAGAATGGGGCATAAAGTTCCTTCATTTTTCTCGTTGCTTCCGGACTATCGGATCCTATGATTACCCTGTCAGGTTTCATGAAATCAGCTACTGCAGCACCCTCCTTCAGGAATTCAGGATTGGATACAACATCAAACTTCAGATCACTACCTCGAGCATCCAATTCGGCTTGGATTGTCTCACGCACCTTATCTCCGGTACCCACGGGTACAGTGGATTTGTCCACCACCACCATGGAGTGCGTCATCTTCTGCCCTATCTCTGTGGCTACATTGAGCACATACTGCAGGTCTGCAGATCCGTCCTCACCCATTGGCGTACCCACTGCTATGAATGCAATCTCGGACGATCGGAGTGCTTCTCCCAGATTTGTCGTGAATCGGAGATTCCCCTTATCTACATTGCTCTTTACCATGGTTTGCAAGCCGGGTTCAAATATCGGGATTACGCCGTCGTTTAGCTGTCGGATTTTCGTTTCGTTCACATCCACACAGACAACGTGGTTGCCCATCTCTGCAAAGCAAGTCCCAGACACCAGACCGACATATCCGGTTCCTATCATCACGATTCTCATACTGTACTTCTCTCAAATTATACTTTGATTATTAAACCACTCTGCGAATACACTTATACCTTCACTCAAAGTATACCGAGGCTGATACCCAACCCTCTTCAATAGTTTGGTGGTATCTGCATACGTCTGATATACATCGCCAGGCTGCATCGGCAGGAATTTCTTTTGGACGGGATTTCCCATAGCATTCTCCAGTATCTGGATGAAGTCCATTAGCCTTACGGGCTTTGAATTACCTATGTTGTATACATCATAATACGGATGGACAGATCTTGCGTCCGGTGCGACCATCGCTATACGACAAACCCCCTCTACGATGTCGTCAATGTAAGTAAAATCACGCATCATGTCGCCATGATTAAATACCTTAATCTCGTGACTGTCACGTATCGCCTTGGCGAATAGCATCGGAGACATATCTGGACGCCCCCAAGGACCATATACGGTAAAGAAACGTAATCCGGATGTAGGGAGATGGTAAAGGTGACTGTACACGTGCGCCAGAAGTTCATTGCTCTTCTTCGTCGCAGCATAGACACTAACGGGGTAATCTACACACTCGTCCTCCACGAACGGTACAGTGTGAGCATCTCCATAGACAGACGAACTGGATGCATAAACCAGATGCTCCACCCTAGCCTCACGAGCACACTCAAGGATATTTGTGAACCCCACGACATTCGACTGTATGTAAGCATGCGGATTCTCTATAGAGTAACGCACCCCGGCCTGAGCCGCAAGGTGCACGACGATATCAAACCCCTCACTGCCAAACAAGTAGGACAGAGCGGATAGATCAGCCACGTTCACCTTGGCGAAACGAAACCTATCATATCTATCACTCTCCGATAAGCGCGCAGAAACCTCATTCTCTCTGATTCCCAACTCACGGAGTCGAGCATACTTCAATCTCTGAGTGTAGTAGTCATTGACATTATCTATCCCTATGACCTCATATCCCATATCCAGAAATCTCTTGGATACATGAAATCCTATAAAACCGGCTGCGCCGGTGATCAATATCTTCTTCATAACTCACAAAAATTATGACTACAAACCGCGACAAAGTTACCCTTTATTAGTTTACCAGACAAAGGATCCACAGACTACATTTTCGTTTACCCATTCTAATCGCCTGTACTCAATCACAAACATCACTCCTACTCCACACAATATGCCTCGCCGTAGCCAAAGAGCTCCCTCCTCCAATCATAGAGCCACTAATGAGGAGAACCCCAAAGCTTCCTAATCTGCAGCAGTATAGAGGAGGTGGGCATGACGACCACGTGCGACCAGATACCCCAGCTCTGCAAAACGACGCAATTCACGGCTCGCCATGGTTCGCTCCAGACCCGAAAGGGCACGATAGTCCTTCACTCGGACGAATCCATGCTCTTTGACATGCCTGAGCACGAGTTGCAGTCGCTCCTCCTCGGTCGAAGACACTTTGCACTTCGTACCGGCCGTGGTGCGCTCAAGGTCAGTGGACAGATTAGCCTCCTGTATCAGCCTCTGGTCTGCACGATAGTTTACTCCGGAAACCTCCACACTGCGAGCATTGCGGTGCACAGATCCGTCTACCGGTTCGCGATCGGTACCGGCTTTCATCCCCAGTTTGAGCGAAAATGTCCCAAGCCCATCCAATTTCACCGAATACCCCAGTGCCATGTAGCGCACGGTCTCCCGGCACAGAGCATCAAGCACCCCCTTTACATTACTCTCGGCGAAGCCCGCTCTCTCTGCCACTTCCTTGGCTATGGTATTGATATCAACCTGACCTATACGTACCAGCTGAGGGTACACGATACTACCGCTATTAATGAGCTTACTATCAAGCTCTATCATCCGGAATTTTGCCATACAATTCTATGCTCTCTAAAAATACGAAACACGCAGTACAATTCCATAGAGTACGACCCTCCTCTATATAGAGGATGATCCCACTCTATAAAGAGCGCGACCATTCTCCATATAGAGCACGACCGTACTCCATACAATAGTACCACAAACTTACGAATTTTTACAGCATATGCACGTAAAATTGTCTTCGCATAGTCTTTGCAAAATCAGTGAGATGCTCGTTAGAGTGATCCGCCATTCCCGACTCGACGATATAGCAGAGAGAGTCCTAGTGACTCCTGATTTGACGCACTCGAAATGTATCCGAAGACCGACACGGAAGAGATAAAAATACCAATAGGACACGCATAGGATCAGCGCAGTACTCCGAGGCCACAAAAACGAGAAGTCATACAACCTGATGCCTATTTCATCAACCCTTCCAAAATGGGGAGATGCAACACAATATGAATACCGGCAAATACGCTTCCGCACTTCACTAGCATAACTCTCCTCCCAACCGGAAGCCGCGAATGAGGGATTATCCGTTTTCCCAACGCCACAAGCCAACTCTATCTTTCGGATATTTGAAATTATTCGCTACCTTTGCGAAACTGAATATGGTGTTTCAAATCCAAGGAATATTCATGATTGAATCAAAAATATGAGCATACGTTTTTTTTCGCGCATAATGTTACCGGTAGTAATGCTGGTCGCAATACTGGCCGGATGTGCTACCACGAAAGATGTGGCCTACGTACAGACTCCAGAACAACAAATAACAATAGCCAGCAGTGCCATCCAGGACGCCAAGATCAAGGCGAAGGACATACTCACTATCACCATCCAAGCCAATAGTCCGGAGGCTGTGGCTGCGTTCAACGGCATATACTGGAACCCGAATCAGGAGTATATCGCGGGTGCTCAACAGTCGAGACGCTTCCTCGTGGACAATGCGGGGAAGGTGGATCTCCCTGTTATTGGTTTTTTGGATGTCTCCGAACTCACCCTGCGAGAGGCAGAAGCGAAGGTAAAAACAGCACTGACAAAGTATATCAAGGGTGTAACGTCAGTGAATATCCAGATCGTCAATTATCGCTACTCCGTCATCGGAGAAGTCAATCGACCGGGTACTTATGTGGCAGAGAATACCAGAGTTTCGGTATTCGAAGCACTCGCCAATGCTGGAGATATAACGGTATACGGTATGATGCGCGATGTCCGCTTGATGCGCGAAAATGGTGATGGGAGCAAGACCTTGATCACCCTCAACCTCCAGGATCCAGAGATATTGAGTTCTCCATACTATTACCTACAGCAGGGGGATGTCATCTACGTCATGCCCAATAATGCCAAAGCATCATCACGCAACATTAGCTCCGGGACTACAATCTGGCTCAATGTTGCATCGTTGGCATTCAGTTTGGCCAATATACTGGTGACTATCCTACGCAAGTAACCAACCATACCGAAAAAAGAGCTGGGGGAGGATTCTTCAAAATAACTTATTTACTCGCATGATCAACAACGACTTCAATACAGAAGAGGCATTACAGGGTAATGGAGAGCAGCTTGATTTACTCGAGATCATCCTCCCCTATCTCCGATTCTGGCCAATCTATCTCGTCTTCACTATCATTTGCTTAACCATAGCATGGCTGTATGGTACTACCAGACGCACACAGTACCCTATAGCATCGACAGTGCTCTTCATAGAAGGAGGTGCCCAAAGTCGCTCTGCTTCGGCAATGGATGGAATAAACATAATGGAGTTGGCGGCAGGTAACGTGAGTGTAGACATCAATAACGAAATACAACTGATGAAATCCCGGGGAATCGTCAGGCTCACGGTACTCGAGTCAGGTGACTACATAGACGTATCGAGCAGGAATGGTCTCAAGACGAGGGTCTGGTTCGATGATCTCCCTTTCGGCATCTCAATGGTGCCGACTGCAGCATTGGACGAGATAAAGACTCCCCTCAAGTTTACCTTGGTTCCTCTCGGAGAAGAACGGTATGAGCTCATAGACGAGGCGACAGGTAATGTCACTCCCGTCAATTCGCTTCCATTCGTATACGCCACAGACTATGGGATGATAACGTTAACGAAGCGCAAGGCAACTACATCCGAACCATCGGCAGAGGAGTTTAAGATCATGATCTCGTCACCTCTGAAGAAAGCTATTGACTACACTGAAAAGGGGAAGCTGACGGTGGACAAAACACAGAAGACAGGGTCCGTGGCAAAGCTCAGCATTAACTCTGACAATAAGCACAAGGGAGAGTTCTTTCTCACAAAGCTCGTGGAGGTGTACAATCGTGAGCGTGCGATAGACAAGGATGCATCCGCACAGAGCACGTACAACTTCATCAACGAACGCATAGAGTACATAGGTAAAGAGCTCAGCGATGTAGAGAGCAGGCTCGAGAATGTAAAGAAAGCACAAGGTGTCACCAGCTACGAAGATCTCGGGGTTGTGGTCTCAAGCAGTGTGGACGTCAACAACAAGGAGGAACAAGTTCGGACTCAACTCCAACTGGTTAACTATCTCATCAAATACATGGGAGACATGGGCAATGATTCATACGACTTGATCCCTAGTTCATTCGGATTTCAGGACGGTGCTCTACAGACTTCCACACAGTTGTACAATCAACTGATTTTCCAGCGCAATACTCTTGCTTCCTCGGTAAGCGAAGGACATCCGCGTCTGGCGGCACTCAGTACTGACATACAAAAGTCTCGTTCGAGTATTCTCGAGGCAGCAAAAGTAGCCAAGAGTGGACTCGAGATACAATTGGCCGGATTACAAAAGCAAAGCACCAAACTCACAGGAAAGATCACAGAAGCTCCTACCTTCGAGCGTATCACTACCGACATAGAACGCCAGCGTTCGATAAGATCTCAGTTATACCTAATGCTCCTAACCAAAAGGGAGGAGACATCTATCCAATTGGCAGCATCACTGGAGAGTGCACGAATGGTAGATACTCCTTTGGCATCCAATACACCCTCTGCACCCAATCCCTCCC
>JBAKGE010000106.1:0-6512 GCA_037191085.1 Porphyromonadaceae bacterium
TGGGTGAAGAAGTCTATATTCAGCTGCTTATGCCCCTTTATTATCAGCTCTATCAGTATGGAGAGTAGTGGAATTGCCGTCAGTAGGCTCAGTACCACCACCACTACATATATTGCTCTGCTCACTGCGATGCGCAGAGAGGTGTTCGAGGATCGTTTGGTTTTCTCGTTCAGGTCTTTTGGGGCTCCCATGATCTCTACTATCTCTTTAGGCGTTTGATGATAAGTTTAGCTACCGTATTGATGAGAGCCGTGATGATGAATAGTAGCAGACCTATCGTAAAAAGGGAGCTCAGCTTAAGTCCCGACGCTTCGCCAAACTGATTTGCTATCACGCTTGCCATAGTATTGCCAGTGTCGGATAGTGACTTTGGGACATTATTCGTATTACCTATCAGCATCGTCACCGCCATTGTCTCACCCAGTGCACGCCCGAATGCGAGGATGTATGCCGCGAATATCCCCGTTCCTGCTACCGGGAGACTGATGTGGCGTATGGTCTCGAATTTTGTTGCCCCGAGACTGTAACTCCCCTCTTTGAGATCATTGGGTACCATGCTGATGAACTCTGCGCTCAGCGATGAAGCATACGGGATAATCATGATTGCTAGTACCACAGAGGCCAGTAGTACACCGAAGCCCTGTCCATTTACACCCGCGGATACTATGATTGGACGTACTGTATAAAAGCCCCACAGACCATACACGATCGAGGGCACCCCTGCCAGCAGATCCACGATAGAACTGACCACAGTGGAGATCTTTTTCCCACGGAAGTATTCGCCATTGAATAGCGCAACCGATAGCGAAAAGGGAATGCAGAAAAGCAGCGCAAGGAACGACGTCAATAGTGTTCCCGTCAGGAATGGCAGGGCACCGAAGTTATTCTCTTTCTCCATCCACTTGGCCGATGACAGGAATCTCCAGAACCCGTACTCCTGAATGGCAGGAATGCTTTGTGATGCCAACACGTACAGGATTCCTCCAGTAGTTACGACAATCATCACTCCGGCACAGCCCAGCAGGAGATTGAACAGTTTGTCTTTCATCCTAAAATGAGGGAAATATTTGTGTACTGAACAAAGGGGGACGGGTCACTTATCGTCGGATGGAACGGGTATTGGTTGACCATTGTAGGTCATGCTGCTAATCACGATCTCGGCTTTCCCTCGTACCACAGGTGGCAGAGGAGCGTAGTGGGTCTTCTTGGCACTGATACCTGCCTTTTCGCCAATCATGAAGCGGAGGAATCTCTGAAGCTCTTGTGCTTGCTCCAATGTACGGTTATTGTAATTCTGCTCTTTGTACACCAGTAACCAGGTGAAGGTGGATATCGGGTAGGCATCGGGGTTGGGTGAATTGGCTAGCACCACACGGGTATCGTCCGCAAACTCTTCCATCTCTGCACTCAACCCTATTGATTGTATGTTCGCCTCCATATACCTTCCTGCGGAGTTCATCATCCTCGCAGCAGGCACGTTGAGTGCCAGCGAGTATTCAGATCCTATATATCCTATGGAGCCTTTGGTCTCGCTGATGACACCTGCCACTCCTGGATTACCCTTAGCAGCTATGCCTACAGGGATGCTCACACTTTTGCCTGCACCTATCCGCTTGTTCCATACAGAGTCTACCTCACTCATGAAGCCTGTGAACACCGCAGTTGTTCCACTGCCGTCCGAGCGGTATACCACTGTGATAGCCTGATCGGGTAGGGTAATGTTTGGGTTAATCTCAGAGAGCCTGGGATCACTCCAATTGGTGATTTCTCCGAGATAAATTCCGGTTACTACACGAGGAGTAAGATTCAGCTTCGTCACGCCATCGAGATTGTAAGCCATAGCCACACCGCCAATGCATGTGGGGATATGCAGTACGGGAGCGGGCATCTTCGCCATGTCCCTGTCGGACATAAATACGTCAGACCCCGCAAAGTCCACTACGATTTCCGCAAGATTGCGTATGCCTGCCCCACTTCCTACACCACCGTAGCTGACGTTCACACCGGTCAGTTTATTGTACTGCTTGGAGGCTTCGATGTAAAATGGTGCGGGAAAGGTAGCCCCTGCACCACTCAGTGTTACGCCTCGTCGGCAGGAGCAGAACCCTACCGATACCAGTGCCAATGCTGTGAGGAATAGTGATTTCTTATTCGTCATATACTTTGGGTTAGAAAAAACGTTTGCCTTATCTGCTACTGTCAACTCATCCTGAGCAACTGTCCCGCAATCTCCTCTTTCACTGAACAGGATTTTCCTTTTCTTGTGCAAAGATGAAAAAACGATGCAACATACCTGCTACGCAGATGTTACATTTTAGTTACACTGTGTGTGCGAGCATTCAATCACACTATCGTTGGGTAACTTTGGCACGAGTTTGATTGCTCCAAAGTAACTCTTTTTCGGGACAGTCTCTGCCAGAAGTAGTCACGGTTACTATATTTCAGACTTGCACATGCCTTCAGATTTCTCTGGGTCGTCGATGATGTGACGACCCAGAGCTTTTTCTGACGACCTCTGGGATGTCGACACACCGATGACCCAGAGGTTTTTGGGAGTACATCCGTATGTATCGGCTGAATGAACTCGGACACAGTTCATCAATGGAGTCGATTATATCTTACGGATCCAGGGCATTAGTATCATAAAATCTGATGGTTAAATCATTATTCTCAAAACGCTATTTCCTATCCCTCGTATCCAACTCATGTTGTTTGGAGTGGGCATTGGTTTGTTTTTATTTTATGTACCTTTGTCCCCAGCGATTATAGTATGATGGGAGAAGCCTGTGCCCTGATTCAGTGAGATGAGGAATTGGCTTTCCGTACTTTTTTGAATGTTTGCTTTACTTATGAGAAAATGGTTCGCTAAGTTGCACCTTTGGCTATCAATCCCAGCAGGTATCGTTATCGTCATCGTTTGTCTGTCGGGCGCTACTTTGATCTTCGAGAAGGAGATAACTCAAGGGCTTAATCCTTCTCTCTATCGGGTGAAGGCGGAGACAGGAGCTACTCCGATGGAGCCCTCCGTGCTGATCACCACCGCGATGTCTAAGATACCTGACACTTTGCGTGTCGCCTCCCTCACCGTAAGTGCCAACCCTCATGAGGCATGGATGCTCTCCTTTGATAACATTAACCGTAGTGAACTAAGCGTCAATCCGTATACCGGCGAGGTCAATGGGTGGACGAAGAGTTACCCATTCTTCCGCACCATGCGACAGCTGCACCGTTGGTTGCTTGACGCTCCTAAGTCCAGGGGAGACCGTACTGTGGGTAAGGGAATTGTCGGGTACTCCACTATCGCCCTAGTACTCATTGTCATCACGGGGCTTGCTATCTGGATTCCCAAGAATCGCAAAGGGCTCAAACATCGTCTGCGTGTCAGCACCGGCAAGGGCTGGTACCGATTTTGGTACGACTCCCATGTGGCACTCGGCTTTTATGCCGCTATTTTCATTCTCATTATGGCACTCACCGGACTCACGTGGTCCTTCGGCTGGTATCGTGATGCTGTGTATGGTCTCTTTGGCGTCAAGACGGAAAAGATCCAGCCTGCAAGACACGGACATCAGCAGGTGCAGCACGTGGAAAAGGGGACCGGTGACGGGCACGGAAAGCATAGCAATAGAGGTGAACAGAAGAGAAAAGAACGAAATGCGGACTATACGACATGGGATACTGCTCTCCGCAATGTCAAGGCTCAATACCCGGCATACAAGACTATTACACTCTCTGAGAGAGCGGTCGGAATCGCCCCCAAGTCCCTATCCTCTATGCGACGCAATGACGTAGCTAAGCTCACTCCGGACGGGGACATTGAGACCATAGAGTACTATAAGGACAAACCACAATCTCAGAAGATCCGAGGACTCTTCTACGTCCTGCACACAGGTGGATGGGGTGGTATGTGGACGAAAATACTTTACTTTTGTGCCACGATCATCGGCGCATCTCTTCCGATCACGGGCTACTACTTCTGGCTCCGCAAGAAAGTACTCAAAAGGAAAAAGAAAAAGAGTACTCAACAGTCTTGACACTTGGGATCATAAGGTCGCCAGTATATGGACAAGCCGTAGACATTGACACATCGTCAAGACTATGGCTTGTCGCTTTTTCGTCTCGGCGGGTAATTGATTCCTGAATGTTTTGGTGGTGAGAAGAAATGTGAATATATTTGAGATCCCACGGATTAGGTACGGAATGAAGATAACGGGAAATGCGTTGTTCCCACTTACTTAAATGCACATAAAGTTAAGAAATGAAGATGAATCTATTGAAGGTATTGTCCGGTATGGTGATAGCAGCAGCGGCTGCGCTCGGATTGGCGTCATGTGGGGGAAAGTGCGGCTCACAGGCGAACTCCTCCAATACCTCTACCGCGCACATGATTTCTGTTGATACCCCTGCTCGTCCCGACGGTCAGGAGGATATGCTCGGTTTTGCAGCCGACAAGCTCGATACTGTAGGTATCGGATTTATCGGTTTGGGTATGCGTGGTCCGGGTGCTGTAGAGCGCATGTCACAGATTGAGGGCACACAGGTCGTAGCACTCTGCGACCTCCACCAAGATCGTGTGGACAGTACCCAGAAGCTCCTTTCTGCTGCTGGTCGCCCCGAAGCTGTCGGCTATGCGGGTTCCGAGGATGCATGGAAGCACCTTGTTGAGCGTGATGACATAGACCTCGTATACATCGCCACCAACTGGCAGACGCACGTGGAAATGGCACTATACGCTATGGAAAAGGGTAAGCACGTTGCTATCGAAGTGCCTGCTGCATTTACCATGGAGGACATATGGGCACTTATAAATACCAGTGAGCGTACTCGCAAGCACTGCATGATGCTCGAAAATTGTGTGTATGACTTCTTCGAGATGACTACGCTCAACATGGCACACAGGGGGCTTCTCGGCGAAATTCTATACGCCGAAGGTGGATATATTCACAATCTCTCGGACTTCTGGGAATATTACGAAGGAGATTGGCGTATGACCTACAATAAGCAGAATCGTGGTGATGTATATCCAACTCATGGTATGGGACCTGCATGCCAGATCCTCGATATTCACCGTGGTGATAAGATGAACTACCTTGTATCCATGGACTCTGATCCTGTCGGTGTACCTGCATACCTCAAGGCTAAGCGTGGCGATACATCCAAAGTGGAGAATGGGCAACATACCCTTACCCTCATCCGTACAGAGAAAGGTAAAACTATCGAGATCCACCATGATGTGGCTACCTCACGACCATACAGTCGACAGTACAATGTAGCGGGTTCCAAGGGGTTCGCATCCAAGTATCCTATGGAGAACTATGCATTTGAGAGCGATGGCCTTGCAAGTATCGGGATGCCTGATCACGAGGATCTTAATGCCCACTCATGGATCAGTGATGACCTGCGCCGAGAACTCATGCAGCAGTACAAACACCCAATCACTGCCGAACTGGAAGAGACGGCTAAGAGGGTAGGCGGTCATGGAGGTATGGACTTCATCATGGACTATCGTCTCATCTATTGCTTGCGCAATGGCCTCCCCCTCGACATGGATGTATACGATCTCGCTGAGTGGTGCTGTGTCGTTCCTCTCTCCAAACTGTCTATTGAAAATGGCAGCATGCCCGTGGAGATACCGGACTTTACCCGCGGTGGCTGGAATAAGATTCAGGGTTACCGCCATGCGGGTATGAAGGAATAAATCCTCCGGGATCGTTCATGGGTTAGATAAAAAAGGTTCCGTCCGGTGGGGGGCTTTCCCGCCGGACGGAATTGTCTTTATTCCCTGTCTGTATTTTCTTAATTTTCAGCTTTATATGCTGCGTTGTAGGCGTTATTGTCGTCCTTTGACACTGCTGAGATTTTTCATGTTGTGTGGAATAGGCGTGCAGATTTCTCTGGGTCGTTGGTAAACTGACGTTCCAGAGAAATTTTTTTGAAGTTCTGGGACGTTGGTATGGCGATGACCCAGAGCTTTTTTCCCTCTCGTTCCACCAATCGTTGGTCGAAGGGAGGAGAGTCCCGTTTCTTCACCTCTGCCACATAGGAAATCTTCGGAGTGAAGCGTATGTGCAGAGGGCTTACCATACGGTGCAGCGAATAGAGTGCAAAAACCCTCCACCCGTCTTTGCTTGTAAGCAAAGACGGGTGGAGGGCTTGGCGGTGCTTTTTGAAAGGAAGTGTTAATTTACATACACGGTGGGAAAGTACTCTTCGAACCAGTTTTTCGCTCTATTAAGCTCCTCTTCGGTATTCATGCGAACTTCCTTGAGTTTGTAGTCCTTATTCATGGCTTCATACTTGTGTACCCCCAAGGTATGGTAGGGCAATATTTCTACGCGCTGGATCATCCTGTAATGGTGGAAGTGTTCTCCTAGAGCGCGAATGTCCTCCTCGTAGTAGCTATACCCTTGCACTAAGACATATCTGAGCCAAAAAGGCTTACTGTGCTTCTCCAGCCACTGTGCTGTACGGATCGTCTGTTCATTGCTTTGGAGCGTGAGGTTTCTGTGGCC
>JBAKGE010000023.1:0-25376 GCA_037191085.1 Porphyromonadaceae bacterium
TACAGCATATGAATAACTACTTTATGTCGGTTCCTGACATCGCCTATAACGACTATGCATCTGCCATCGAGGGGATATACAATGGGATGGACGAAAAGATAGATAACCATGCCGCAGAGACGATCCTCGAGTGGGGGAAAAAGGCAGCCGAGAAGAAACCTCAAATAGAGGCTGAGGCTCCTCTCACTATGGTCATGGGAGACGCCCACAAGCAGCTAGGGGATAAGGTCAAGGCTAAAGAAATGTATGATAAGGCTTTTCAGATCATGATGAAGAGTCAGCAACAGCAGTTTATCCAGACATTACAGCCACAAATCTCCAAGAGAATACAAGCCTTAGATGAGTGAATACCCATTGGTAGACTAAATTTATAGCTTTACACGTGATGAAAAAAAGAATAATCACCAGGGTTCTCCTTCTCGCATCGACTATCTTGCTATTTGCGTTCACTGCTGCTCATATGAGTAGTCGTATCCAGATTACGAGGAGTGTCAATACTTTCGCCGAGATCCTCAAAACCCTTGACCGCGTTTATGTCGACTCCTTGGACTTCACCAGACTATCTAAAGTCGCTATCGATGCGATGCTTAAGGAAGTAGACCCCTACACCGAGTACTACTCTGAGGATGATCTACAGCGTGCCAGCCTAATCACCCGAGGGGAGTATGCCGGTATTGGTACCCAGATGCAGGAGCGGAATGGGAGCATTATCATCCGACACGTCTATGAAGGTTCCCCAGCTCACGCCTCAGGGATCCAGCCCGCGGATGAAGTCACGAGGATTGATGGACAATCTGTCAAAGGCTGGGGGATAGACAGAGTAACAGCTTATCTCAAGGGCAATCCCGGGGAGAAGGTCAAGCTCGATATCCGCCGTCCCGGTTCTACCTCACTCCTCACTGTGGACATAGAGCGTCAGGTGATCAAGATGCCTATTATCCCCTACGCCGGGGTTCAGAAAGGTGATGTCGGCTACCTCAAGCTCTCCTCCTTTAGTTCCGAGAATACGGCAGATGAGTTCAAGTCCGCCCTCGAGGATCTCCTCTCCCATGGGGCTAAAACCCTACTGATTGACCTCCGGAATAATGGCGGAGGACGTATGGATCATGCGATACGTATCTGTAGCTACTTCCTTCCCGAACGATCACTGATCCTCACGATGAAGGGCAAGCAGCCGGAGAATGTCAAAGAATTCTACACCCAGACTGCCCCTATCGTACCAATGGACATGCCTGTCGTCGTCATGGTTAATGGCAATACAGCATCTGCTTCAGAGATTGTCTCTGGTGCCCTGCAGGACTACGATAGAGCGGTAATCCTCGGTGAGAGATCATTTGGCAAGGGTCTCGTACAAACTGTCGCTAATATGCCCTATCGTGCACAGATGAAGTACACCAATGCTAAGTACTACATACCCAGTGGACGATGCGTACAGGCGATTAAGTATGATCACAGCACCAAGGAACTCGTCACTGCCACGGTCCCAGACTCTCTCCTCAAACCTTTCAAGACGAAGTCTGGTCGTACGGTGTATGAGGGGTCAGGGATCATGCCGGACAAGAAGGTAGACTTTGTCATACAGATCCCGGAGTCTTTTGCGGAGATGGATCGACAGGGATTATTCTTCGACTATGCTACTGAGTATCGACTCTTGCACAAATCAATAGCGAAGATCGAACAATTTGATATCACACCAGTGGAGATCGCCGGCTTCGAGGCCTTTCTCAAGAGAAAAGCCTTTACTTTCTCCAACGCCAGCCAGCGCCAACTTGACTCCCTCATCACCCAATCCAAGGCGGATGGCGTCTATGATCGGAATCAGGAGACCCTCAAGAAGCTCAAGCAGAGTCTCGCTACTGACGTCCGTCGGGATTTGGAGAAGAACCAGTCAATCCTCAAACAACGACTCGCCTACGAGCTCCTCTCCCGCTACTATGGAGATGCAGCCGTGATACAGTATCAGCTCAGAGAGGACAAGCAGTATGGCGCAGCCGTACAATTATTATCCGATCGCAAAGCCTACGATTTAGCGATAAGTACTACTCATAAGTTAGGCAATTAATCCTTTTGAGTGACTAAACCTTTGTTTCTAAGAAAGCCCTGCGAAAGGTCTTTGACCTTTCGCAGGGCTATTTCTTTTTCTGTCTTTTCTCTATGCCGGATGGAGGAGAATAAGGGTTGAGATTTCTCCGGAATGTCGGTGTTCCGATGACCCAGAGCTTTCTGAGACAACCTCCGGGTCGTCGAATTACCGATGTCCCAGAGGTTTTTATTTCTTAGACCAACCCTATGCTAATTGATTGAAAATAAGTTGAATTTCATTTGAGTAACCATTGCAAATTGCTCACAGTCACACTACCCGCTCCATGTTATCGGTTAATCATACTCTTCTTTCTCGACAAAATAGAGAGCTTCGCCCCTGTCGCCTGTCTTTTTATCCAGCATTTCTATCCGTACAATATCGTATGGCTTTTCATCGCAAAGGGTTGGTAAATCGACATGAATCAAGTAGGCGAAACAGACACCGTCTGCGACATATTCCTTCACTTTCTCTTTCATGTTGACTCTGACGGATTCTCCATTTATTTTGACCTCTAGTAGCAGTTCTTCGGGATTGGGACAAAGGTCTGTGTGCGAAAGCTCTTTCTCCGACTCTAAAGCCCGTGTGAGACTCATCGGACGGCAATATATCGTATAGCCGCTCGATGCACCTTGGATACGAAATACATTTACTCCATATACCTCCAGACGATTATACCTGATGTTTAGGGTAAGATCTTCACTCGCGATTAAGTTCCAACACCAGAATTCCAATCGCTGCTCTTCCTTCGGTAAGACAGAATTAGCCAAAGGGTATTCTGACAACTTTAGGGAAGTCAGTGCTAAATATTTCCCCTTTTTCACATGTATCTCATAGCGTCCGTTTTTGTCGGAGTGTGTTTTATAGGCTGTCGAAAAGTCAGGATGTTTTATCTCTACAAAAGCACTGTCGACAGGTGTATTATCGAAATCTGTCACAATCCCTGATATGACGACAGAGTCAGGACTATTGCTTTCTTGTGCATAAAGTGGTGCGGTGCAAAATAGCAGAAGCAGTGATGCAAATAACGTTTTCATGATGTGTTCTCCTTGCTTAATCTATAGGTGGGTAAAATATCGTTAGACCTGTCCTCTCCCTTTTGACCATGGGTAGGACCATTGGTCGATAAAGGCTCATGAACAGCACAAAATCATGGAAGGGTAAAAATCTTGCAGTTGGAAGCTTGGGGTGGTTATTGACGTTTGATTTTCAGCAGACCAAAGAACGGAGTTATTTCGTGGACATCCACGAGTTTCAAGCGAGCATCCTTTAGTGTCGAAATCAAGTCTTCGATGGAGTAAAACCAATACTTTGGAGGAGTGTTCTCTTTCATGTCCTGCCAGGTGTAGATATATCCCTCTTGCAGATACGGTTTGATATGATTTTCATATGCCTCCTTAGGGGTGGTATATTCCAGTAGATAACGATAGACCTTATCGAACTTTTCGGGGAATGTATCAGGATTGAATAAAATGATTTCATCTGCCATTACCATTTCACCATCTGCTTTCAATACCCGTCTTACGGCATCAAACAGCCTATCTCGCTCGTCCCATTTTACCTGGTGTAAGACGAGTGAGGAAGTGATCAAATCCACACTTTCTGCCGATAACTCCAGGTCTTGAATAGCCCCGCACTGAAATGAAACATTGTCATAGTCCTTATAAGCTTCTTTCGCTCGTTCAATGTTCTCTCGGCTGGTATCTATCCCTAAGGACAGTCGGAAATGAGGAATGAAAGGTCGGAGAGACTTTCCCCAACCGCACCCTAAATCCAATGCTTTGTCCCCATTCTTGATGCTTGCAAACTCAAGCATCTGCTCGCCTAATGCTTGGGTGGACTCGAAAGTATCTCTACGATCAGGGCTAGTCGTTCTGTGGATATACGTTGATAAGTCCTTCTCCCATCTCTTTTCCATACACTCTCATTGTCGTTACCTTACGAACCCATTCCTGTAGAAATCATACCACTGGTCAATCTGATCGGGAGTATTGGCTTTTAGCAACAAAAGTATCTCGCGGGTGAATTCCAGATGTCCCACTCCGTTTGCGGTGACGATGTTTTTGTCGCTGACGGCTTGCGCTGCTATGTAGCCGGCTTCATTCGTATAATGCTCTCCTCCCCACAGCTTTAGTTGGTCAAGACCATTGCCGGTATGCTTTACGTTGTTCAGGAACCCATGTGCGCACAAGAACGAAGCTCCGTTACATATTGCCCCAACGATTTTGCCATCATCTAAAGCTCGCTTCACTAATGATATTACGGGTTTTGCTTCGGGAGAATCCCAGCGGTTGCCGCCGATAAGTACCAAGGCAGCATAATCTTTCGGCAGATTCTCGAAAGAATAATCAGGTAAAGTCCTAAGACCGCCGATGGAACGAACAGGCTCCAATGTCGGGGCCACAGTATGCACTTCGTACCTCACCTCGCTGCCCGGGATTACTCCCACATGGAGAGACGTCGACAGGAAAGCTCCCTCCCAATCAGTGTATTCATTCAACAATATAAATAATACTTTCTGCTTCATCGTAAGTTCATCTATTTTGTTTCTTCTCTGCCGTAACTTTTGCTACGACTACCCATTCTCCTTTCTCGTTCATTCGCTCTTTTCTCCACAGGAAAGAGTGAGGGGTGATATCCGAGAATACATACCTCATCTTTTCTGTTGTGTTTTCTATCAAGATAATCTCCTCGCTCGCCCTTCGAGCGGTCAGTCGGATAGCCTCACCCATACAGCCGTAGAAAATATCCCACGCCATGGTTCGGGGATTGAAAATGCGGAGTGTTGTTCCGTATTCGGCATCAGGCTGCTTATCGCGCAGGCGTTCCACGCGAGAGGGGACGATGAAGAGGTCTTGCACTGCCGTACCGTCCAATACTCGGGAGAATATCCATTCGCCTTTTACCCGTCTTGGCTCGGCGTCTCCCAAATGGTCATTCCACACAATGTCCCACTCGCCGATCAGACCACCGAAGAAATCATACTCCTCAGGGATTCTTTCATTTCTTGCATCGCTGCACAATGCTGCTACAAATTCATTCATAGTTTTTCTATCCTTGTTTTTGGGGTGGTTTTTGAGAGACTTGTTCTATCTTTTTCTCGTTTTGAGTTATCCGTGAGCGGACCAAACTTTGACTTGTTCTTTGGGCTCATTGTTTTCTATCTATCGGACAATGCGTCGGATGATGGCTTACACTGCAACACGCTGTCCTGCCCCATTCTTTGTTCGAGTTATCTGTAAAATTTATTTATTCGTCTTCAAATCTTCAAGCTCATTGATGGCACAAGATTCCGTGGTCTTACGCTTCTCGACTCTCAGAGTATATGTAGAATAACTCAGAGGAGACAACACAAATATACTTCATTTATTGTTGAAAGCAATATGAAGGACTGATGACCGGTTATCAGCTGGACCGCAATTCTTTATTCGTTTTTGGTTCTTTTTTTTATGTGAGTTTAAATCAGAGAAAAGACAGTCAGGATAGACATCTAGAGATATCTTTGATGCGGACATGGGGGAGATTTCTCTGGGTCATCGGCAAATCGACGTCCCAGAGGTCGTCAGAGAAAGCTCTGGGACGTCGATTTGCCGATGACCCAGAGCTTTTTGCGGGGTATATTGACTATATGCAATGAATGGAGGAGAAGTAACGTAATGAGACAAGGGGTATTTATCTGAGGTTTGTAAGGTTGATCTATGTACGTTTTCAGGATTAAGGATTATGGTGTAAGTGTTACTCTCGTTTTATTACGTTGACTTCTCGTTAATCAAAGGGTCTGTCCTCACGAGCGAGGACAGACCCTTTGATCAACACATGTCGTAGAGGTATTTGTGATTAGTACTTGGGTTTGAATGCTCTCGGGCGACAAGTTGTTATTCGTATGAATTTCCGCTTCGGATTATCTGCCTTTGAGAAGCAATCAAAACTCTGCACCGCCCTTCAGATACTGCTCGAGTGCGTCTTCGCTCATGCCCACGCTGGAGAATCCACCGTCGTGGTATAAGTTCTGCATCGTGACCTTGCGGGTGAGATCAGAGAACATCGTCACGCAGTAGTCCGCACAGTCTTCGGCCGTCGCATTTCCTAGGGGCGACATCCGCTCGGCGAAGTGGCGTAGCTTATCCATCCCGGAGACCCCGCTCCCTGCGGTGGTAGGAGTAGGTGATTGGGAGATAGTATTGATGCGCACACCTTTATCTCGTCCGTAGATCATCCCGAAGCTACGTGCGATAGATTCGAGGAGTGCTTTGGCATCTGCCATATCGTTGTAGCCGACGAATGTTCGCTGAGCTGCGATGTAGGTCAGTGCGAGTACGCTGCCTCCTTCTGCGATTGCATCCAGTTTTTTAGCTACGGAGAGCATTTTGTGGAACGAGATAGCGCTGATATCAAGGGTCTTTGTGAAGTTCCCGTAGTTCGTGGTATCGTAGGGGATTTCCTTGCGTACGTTGGGGCTCATTCCTATTGAGTGCAAGACGAAGTCTATAGGACCTCCCAGTGCTTTCATGCTTTCCTCGAATACTTTCTTTAGATCTTCTTCTGAAGTAGCATCTGCCGGTACTACAATTGCCCCGGTCTTCTTCGCTAGCTCATCCAGAGTTCCCATACGTATAGCTACAGCTGTATTCGTCAGGGCGATCTTTGCGCCTTCTTCTACTGCTTTTTCGGCTACCTTCCAAGCTATTGATTGCTCATTTAGAGCACCGAAAATTATTCCCCTCTTCCCCTCTAATAGTCCGTATCCCATATTCGTTAGTCGTAACTTTGTTTTGTTTAATTTCTTGTGTAGCAAATATACAACAAAAAATAGCGACAAGCATATTTCAGCTCGTCGCTATTCCTTAATTTATGTGTATTCGTCCCTCATTCACAGTAGTCCCAGAGGGGCATCAGTAAATGGCTGAAAGTAATCCTGTGGGTGTAGGCATGCCGGGCACTTTGCAGGTGGGGTCTTTCCCTTGAAGAGGAACCCACACTTGCGACATTTCCACACGATCTCTTCTTCGCTCTTAAACACACGTTCTTCCTGGATTCTCTTGAGGAATTCGGCGTAGATACGCGCATGTTCCTCCTCGGCAATGGCGATATTGCGAAATGCAGCAGCGATCATCGGGAATCCTTCTTCTTGTGCTACTTTAGCAGCCTCTGGGTAGAGGATTTGATATTCTTCGGTCTCTCCGGCGACGGCCTCCATGAGATTCTCCTCAGTCGTACCGATTTTACCCGCAGGATAGGTGTGCGTGATTTCCAGTGGACCGCCCTCCAGAAAGCTAAAGAAACGCTTGGCATGCATCTTCTCCTGATCAGCTGTCTGTGTGAAGAAATCAGCAATCTCTACGTAGCCGTCTTTCTTAGCCTGACTTGCAAAAAAACTGTAGCGTGCATGTGCCTGACTCTCGCCGGCGAACGAAGCGAGGAGGTTCTTCTCTGTTCTTGTACCTTTTACACTTGTCATAATGATAACTTATTTGATTCTAATTTTCCTTGTGCGAAGTCTCTGTCGCATCTAAATAACTTCCTTCTGACAAATGTACCTAAAATAAATGATGATGTGTCGATTTTTTTCGACAAGACATACCTAAATGTAGGTATATTTCTATCGGAGAATGGACAAGACTCTATCCAGAGATCCGACGAATAAGTCTACCTCGTCTAAGGTATTATATACTGCAAAACTCACTCTGGCAGTCCCCTCTATCCCGTATCGATCCATGAGAGGTTGTGCACAGTGGTGCCCGGTACGTATCGCTATACCTAACTGATCCAAAAGGGTCCCGAGGTCATAAGGATGCACGCCATCCACGAGGAAGGAGATCACTGCTTCCTTGTGAGGTGCTGTGCCGTAGATCCTCATCCCGGGGATTAGCATCATCTGCTCGGTCGCATACCGCAGTAGCTCTTGTTCGTGTGCTTGTATTGCCTCGAAGCCTATCCCCCTTACGTATCTCAGCGCTTCTCCCAATGCCACACTGCCGAGAAAGTCAGGGGTCCCCGCCTCGAATTTGAATGGTAGCTCGTTGAATGTTGTTTTCTCTATCGTGACCCGTTGTATCATCTCTCCGCCACCTTGATAGGGCGGAAGTCGATCAAGCCACTCTCGCTTGCCCCAGAGTACACCTACGCCTGTGGGACCATAGACCTTATGGGCACTAAAGGCGAGAAAGTCTGCTCCTAATTCTCGTACATTGATCGGATGATGTGCCACCGCCTGTGCCGCATCCACCAGGACTGCGGCTCCATGCTCGTGCGCGATGCGTACTATTTCCTCTATTGGGTTGATAGTCCCCAGTACATTCGATGCATAGCAGACGGAGATGAGTTTAGTTCGCTCTGATATCATCTCTTTCAGTGCCTCTACATCGAGGATCCCACTGTCCAATACGGGTATAGCATGCAGGCTTATCCCCCGTCCTTCTATCGCCAATTGCCATGGCACTATATTAGAATGGTGTTCCATTCCTGTGATTAGGATCTCATCTCCGGCACTCATCTGACTGCGGATGAAAGTACTTGCCACGAGGTTGATGGACTCTGTCGTCCCTCGAGTGAAGAGCACTTCGTCCGAGGACTCTGCGTGGATAAATTCCGCCACTTCCCTCCGTGCAACCTCATGCGCTTCGGTAGCTTCGCGGCTCAGCGTATGCACACCTCGGTGTATATTTGCATTAAGATGAATGGCATGCTCACGCTCTATATCGATTACTTGGAGGGGCTTCTGCGTTGTCGCCGCATTGTCTAGGTACGTGAGATTTTTGCCATTGCTTAGCTGTGTCTGTAGCGCAGGGAAATCTGCACGAATTTTGAGGATATCCATCGGAGTTGTATTCATGTTTCTTTGTCCTTTTTATCTTATTCCACTGCGAATTTACCACTTTTCCGATTCATATGCTTCCCGTGTCTTGCCCCAATTTTTCCCCTCCTCCTAAGGGGGATTTTGCCCCAAGAGTTTATCGTCAAGATCCTCCTTCGGTTATACCGATGCCCCAGAAGGGCGTTCAGATTCCTCTGGGTCGTCGGTGAAGTGATGACCCAGAGCTTTCTTCAGCGACTTTTGGGACGTCGGTTTGTCGATGACCCAGAGGTTTTTTATGGGGTATACCTGCATGTCTCGTACGAACGAAAGAAGGTGCCGTTTACGATGATGTGGGGTATCCTCTACGATATCTTCACAATAGTTTTGCTGAACTCTGTAGGATAAATGATTGTTTTTGAGACGGTCTCTTTTATCCCATCTGCCTGATCCGCATTTCCGGAGGATCCACTTCCCCTTGAGCGATCATCCGGAAAAGGATTATTTCGTGCTAAAGCAGTACCTTTGTCCTCATGAAGATAGGAAATGTAGAATTGGGCGAAAGACCTGTGCTTCTGGCACCCATGGAGGATGTCACGGATGCCTCCTTCCGACTACTCTGTCGTGAGTTCGGAGCCTCTCTTGTGTACACAGAGTTTGTGAGTGCCGACGCTGTAATACGTAATGTAGACTCCACACACCGCAAGATGCGGATCCAAGATGAGGAGCGCCCAGTGGCGATTCAACTCTACGGGCGTGACGTCGATACGATGGTAGAGGCAGCACGTATGGCAGAGGAGGTGAATCCGGATATCATTGATATCAACTTTGGCTGTCCTGTCAAGCGTGTCGCGGGTAAGGGGGCAGGAGCAGGGCTGCTTCGCGATATTCCTCTTATGCTTGCGATTACTCGCGAGGTCGCGGAGGCTGTCCGCGTTCCGGTGACGGTGAAGACCCGGCTCGGCTGGGACGACTCGTCTGTCATCATAACCACCCTCGCCGAACAGCTCCAGGATGCCGGTGCTCGAGCGATCACCATACATGGTCGTACACGCAGTCAGATGTACAAGGGAGATGCCAATTGGGTCCCTATTTATGACGTCGCCTCCAATCCTCGTATTACCGTGCCTATTATTGGCAATGGCGACATTATCTCGGGTGAGGACGCATGCAGACACTTCGACAATAGCTCAGTCTCTGCTGTCATGATTGGTCGTGGCAGTATAGGCAGACCCTGGATCTTTGAGGAGGTCACGGCGGCACTTCGTGGCGATGCTATTCCGGAGCATTCTCCGCAGTGGTACATGGATGTCCTTCGCAGACAGCTCTCCGAGAGTGTACAGAGACTCGGCGAACAGCGTGGCATCACCCATATCCGCAGGCACCTTGCTGTCACTCCTCTCTTTAAGGGTATCCCGGACTTCAAGACCCTTCGTGTCGAGATCCTTCGTGCTCCTTCCCTCACGGAGCTGTACCCTCTTCTCGATCAAGCTCTTCTCCGCATACAGGAGGTGATGGATTGATGGCTCTTATTTTCGCTTAGTAATACTCCCCCTAAAGGATTAACCTCCGACCGAACTCACGTAGTGCGTAGGGGGAGGACATTTGTCCCGAGTTCAGCGTATTCTGTCATCTATTTTCTCCTGAAGTCTTCCCTCGCCATATAGTCACATACCATGTCTATTTGGGAGGTCATATTACTACCAAACTTTTGGTCAAAAAAAGCGCTACCTATCGTGAATGCCCATGGCGACATATCTCGTACTTCGTCGAGCCTATCGTAGCTGTCTATACTACCAGCCAAGCACACGGGAGCTCCCACAGCCCTCACTATTTCCGCACTGATTGCATGGCTATCGCCCCCCACATACCGATATCCCAGTAGGTCTATCCCATACACTCCCTTCGATATATACTGCTGTGCCTCAGAGATCATTTCCGCCACATTGCCCTCAAGTACCGAGGGACGTCCTGATACTCGCCCCACAAAAGGCATGTACCTAATCCCACATTTCCTACAATAGTCATTGATAGTATCTGAGTATGTGGTCCCCAGTAAGATGTCGCAACCACACGCCGCCGCCACCTCGACTCCAGCCATCCCGCCCTCCTCAGTATAGTCTACTACCTCCAGGAGTGTAGTCATCCCACATCTCTTCATCTCCGTGTATATTGCTTGCATCTCCGACAGGGGCAAAGAGCGATCTTTCATTCCCCAATATCTGGCTTTCGACTTCTTACATTGTTCGAATACCTCTCTTGCATTTTGGACTGTATAGTCATCATGGGTCAGCATGACGATCAGTTCGGTATTATTCATCTGTATGCTCGTACCTCAGGTTAACTATCTTTTCTTCTTCCGACAGTGTTAGACTTATCATTCTACTTTCTGTATTCCCTTCCCCATTTGCTTGGTCTTCCATTCGCTCTGCAAATATACGTTTCTTCAGTGACCTCCTCCAATATCTCTACCATTTTTTACCCACTATTAAATTGATTCTTTGACAAAACGAACATCAGTCCTGTCGCTTTCCCCATCGTCATTATGTCCGGTGTGTGAAGACCCAGAACCGATACAAACCCTACAAATAGTGTGTATAGTTTTTGATCTCGTTTCTTGGGCATTCCTGACTGTTTCTATGGCCAGTTCAGGGACAAAATGCCCCTTGGACCCTTAGCATTCGTATTAAAAAGTTTGTATCTTCGTGTAGTCTGTATGGATTGTTGGCATGTATTCTATTCGCTTGAACTCTCAAGAGTTCAGGATTAACTCTTCAGGAACTGCATGGAGGACGTTACTATAAAAGGCTACTGGTGGATTCCGGACAATCCACAGGACCGATTGGCTGGAGTGCTCACCTATTCTCCGGGAAAGGACATTAAGTTAGATTTGTTTGGTGCTTGGGATGATGGCGCCAGTGGGGAAATTTGGTCACGTCTGCATGATGAGGGTGAGGTGCATTCGATTATTCACGGACGATCAAGTGCCAATAGGGATATTACCCTGATTAAATGTGAGCAAATTCAGGCTGAAGCTGACCTGAACGCTCCGTTTGTGATCTCAACCTTGCGTGTACGGGAAGTACTGGATGGGCTGCTTATTGATGACTTTGATTCCGAAAGGTTTTATGGCATAGAGGCTAACATTCCGGCCTTGTATAGATGGTGCCCGACAGAATTGATTCGGGATTATATTAGGCCAAAGGACAAGGAATGGAGATCTATTACCCTCATACGTCCTTCTTGTCTTGGACAAGTGGAGATAGAGGAAGGTTACACTTTGGCTATTGAGGGACGGGTAAATATGATTGGGGAGAATATGGGTGTGTCTATCCGAGTGAATCAGAGTAGTAACCTGGTTATTGAGAGTGGCGACGCACATCGGTTCGTTGATCTTTGTCTGGTGCTCAATAAGTTTGAGGATTTCTTGTCCTTTGCCATGCTCACACCACTGTGTGTAACTGATATAACTCTTCACTGGTTGGAGAAACCGGATCGATTTCCATACGGATGTGATAGTGTGAAGTTGTATAGGAGTGCAATTCCCATGTCTAGATATTATGACTTTGGAAGCATCGTAAAACTTTGTCCATTCTTTACATTCCGTGACGTCAAAGAGGACTTTGCGAGTATGATGAGGAAATGGTTTGATCCCTCTTCCGATTACGCTGATGTCATTGACCATCTTATCCTGCTATTGAAGCCTGAGATCTTCAATAAATTTACTTTTTTGACAGCAATTCAAGCAGTAGAGGGATTGGCGGCAAGGATCTTTCGCAAGGAGTTTGGACTAAAAGAGGTATTGGAAAAATTGCGAGACAGATATGGACATCTGATGAAGGATCCTATTTCGGATGATGAGATTCGGGGAATCATGGATTCCCGGCATCACTACTCTCACATGCTTTTGAAAGGGAAAAAGAAACAAGTAAAAACGGATATAGATCTTTATTTGTTGACCACAAAGCTAAGAATAATGCTGGTGATCGGAATTGCACAGTATGTGGGTATTTCTGACGGTAAGATTTTGGAGTTTATGAATAATTCTGAAAGTGATATTTTTTCACGGGGCTGGGATTGAATTTTATCCTGATTCATAGGGACATTAGTGCTCCGACTGCTCCGATGAGGACTTTGCTACACATTGCATCGTCTTTGGAGGGGTGGAAATGGAGGTGAAATTTCTCTGGGTCGTCGATGATTCGACGACCCAAAGCTTTCTTTTGCAACCTACGGAAGGTCGTGTCATCGACGACCCAGAGAAATTTGCTACGGTGTCCGATATCCGCCAGATCACATGTACCGAGAATATTGAGGGAAGTGTTGCATATTCGGTAGAAATGACTACATTTGTAGCAATTGGTATGGTAGGGAGTTCCGTGAGGGCTTCCGGTCATGTCGAGGCAGACGCATTCTTGGGGGTGCCATGATGTGCAGAGGAGTAGTGCTGATACAGGCTCTGTGTGTCGGGCTGAGATGATACCCGTGACCTGATCCAGATAATGCTGGCGTAGGGAAAGAGTAGTTTTCGGGAGACGAAGACATCGTATGTGGACTCCATGTGGGAGCCAGGTCTCAGTCTGTTATACATAAGGGAATAGGATCGATCTTGAGCTTGCTCCGAGTGCATTCATAGGCATGGTCGCCGTGGGTGTGTGGTGAGTGGGCTTTTTTTGTGTCCTGTAGTGACGGGAGTAGACAAGGAACAGTGATAAATCATGGAAATAACATTCAACGATACGAAGATGACAGTCGATGCAGGCACCTCTATAGCAGAGCTATTGGAGTCTGAGGGCATCCATGGTCGCTATGTGGCTGTGGCAGTGGACCAGACGATCGTCAAGTCTAGTGAGTGGGCGACGAGAGTGGTACAGGCGGGAGAGCATATCATCGTCATAGGAGCTATCAAGGGAGGATGAGGACAGCACTCAGCAGACCGCTTGATATCAAGGATAGAGTAATAGGCATACAAATCAGATAAACGACAATCATGAGACAAAAAGATCAGACCGAAAATTTGAATATCTCTACGGGGCCTCTGCCGGGGAGTCAGAAGATATATGTCCCCGGACAGATGCACGATATACAGGTAGCAATGCGGCGTATCGACTTATCTCCGACCATAGATGAGCATGGTCAACGCACAGAGAATGAGTCTGTGGTCGTGTACGACACCTCCGGTCCATATACCGATCCTGACCATATCACCGATCCTCGCAAAGGTCTTCCTAAGCTTCGTAGTCGCTGGATCGAGGAGCGTCGGGACACGGTACGACAGCCGGGCCTGTCGTCGGAGTATGGTCGTATGCGCCGTGCTGACAAGCGGCTGGATGATCTGCGGTTTGAACACATAGAGGATCACCCTCTCGTGGCAGCTGAGGGTAGAGAGGTGACACAACTCGCTTATGCTCGTGCGGGGATCATCACACCGGAAATGGAGTATGTGGCTATACGTGAGAATCAGCTCTGCGACCAGATTCGTGAGAACTATAAGAGAGAAAGGGGAGAGTCTTTTGGGGCACATCTGCCTGAACTGATTACGCCCGAATTCGTTCGTCAGGAGATTGCTGCCGGGCGCGCTATCCTACCTGCGAACATTAATCACCCTGAGTGTGAACCGATGATCATCGGGCGTAACTTTCTCGTCAAAATTAATGCCAACCTCGGTAATTCCCCCGTCACTTCATCCATACAGGAGGAGGTGGAAAAGGCTGTATGGGCTATCCGCTGGGGTGCTGATACAATCATGGACCTCTCCACAGGACGCAATATACATGAGACGCGTGAGTGGATCGTACGCAACTCTCCCGTCCCTGTAGGTACGGTGCCACTGTATCAGGCACTGGAGAAGGTAAAAGGACAGGCTGACGAACTCAACTGGGAGATTTACCGCGACACCCTTATCGAGCAGGCAGAGCAGGGGGTCGACTACTTCACTATTCACGCCGGACTGAGGTGGCAGCATGTCCCACTGACCATGAACCGCCTCACAGGGATTGTCTCGCGTGGTGGCGCAATTATGGCGAACTGGTGCACTACGCACAAGAGGGAGAGTTTCCTCTACGAGCACTTCGAGGAGATCTGTCAGATCCTCGCTAAGTATGATGTGGCAGTATCCATAGGAGATGGTCTGCGTCCGGGGTGCATACAGGATGCGAATGACGAAGCGCAGTTCGCAGAGCTGCGTACACTCGGGGAGCTGGCAAAGATAGCTGACCGCTACAATGTACAGGTAATCATCGAAGGACCGGGTCACGTGCCGATGCAGAAGATTCGCGAGAACATGGAGCTGCAGCTCGATCTCTGCAATGAGGCACCGTTCTATACCCTTGGTCCGCTGGTGACGGACATTGCACCAGGCTATGACCACATCACCTCTGCTATTGGTGCAGCTATGATCGGATGGTATGGTACGTCTATGCTCTGCTACGTGACCCGTAAGGAGCATCTCGGATTACCCAATCGTGATGATGTGAAGGAGGGGGTGATTACTTACAAACTTGCTGCTCACGCGGCTGACCTCGCTAAGGGACATCCGTCAGCATACTTCCGTGACTACGCGATGAGCAAGGCTCGATATGAGTTTAGGTGGTTAGACCAGTTCCATTTGGCGTTGGACAGTGAGTCGGCGATGAAGTTTCACGACGAAACGCTTCCCGCCGAAGGGCATAAGACAGCACACTTCTGCTCTATGTGCGGTGAGCACTTCTGTTCTATGCGTGCGTCTAAGCAGTTACATCAACGTATCAAGCACGAGGATCAAAAGGGTTGCAATTGCCACTGATCCTGCTCCTATGCTCATAGTCATCACATCACCCACGGCGACCTCAGAGGAGATGCAGTATTACGCTCATCTCTTTGAGGTCGGCTTGCAGTGCCTGCATTTACGATTGTTGGGTCGGAGTAGATCGGAGTATGAGGACGCTCTACTCACCATCCATCCTCGGTACAGGGATCGGGTCGTGCTTTGCGATCACTTTGAACTCGCGGAGCAGTATGGAGTAGGGGGAATTCACCTCCGCCAAAGCCGCAGGCATGAGTACCAGCGGTGGCACAGGTCGGGATTGAGAGTATCCACCTCTGCACATAGTATAGAGGAGCTACAATCACTTCCTTTTGCCCCTACGTATGCGCTCCTTGGCCCGGTCTACGATAGCATCTCCAAGGAAGGGTACACAGCGTCTTTAGACACAGCTCACTGTCGTAGTGAGCTGCCATTGCTGCCTTTTCCTGTCATTGCGCTTGGCGGGATCACTCCGGAGCGCATGACAGAGGTAATGGCATGTGGCTTTGCCGGTGGTGCTGTGCTTGGCTACATCAGCGAAGCAGGAAGGTATATGGAGGAGGCGTATAGGCGTTTTGACCTGCCTGAAATTCTCAGTATCGCGGGGCATGATCCGTCGTCAGGTGCTGGGCTTGTTGCCGATGCACTGACCGTAACTCAGGCAGGAGGTCATCCCCTCACTGTGACTACAGCCCTTACGGTACAGGATGCAGAAGTGTTCGAGGAGTTGATAGCACTGTCGGGGACAGACATTAGCGCTCCCTTAGGGGGGCTTCTGGCGCGTAATCACATTCCTCTTGCTGCCAAGATTGGGCTCGTCACATCATTGGATACGGTGCTGATGATTGCTCGACGGCTCAAGAACGCTGGTGTGAGGTATGTTGTTTGGGATCCCGTCCTTGCCCCCACCGCGAGTCGAGAACCATGTCCTCTATATCAACTTCAGCCCACGAAGGTAAGAGAGATACTGTCGCTCATCACGCTTATCACGCCTAATTACCCTGAGGCTCGAGCTCTGTTTGGCACCACAGATACCTCCATACTCCGTCAGATAGCTATGGATAGTGGTGCTGCGATTCTCCTCAAGGGAGGTCATACTGACAGCGCTCTCTCTACCGACGTCCTTCTCACTCCCGATGCTACGACGGCAGCTTCTGTACCACGTACCCACGGGGACAAGCATGGCACAGGTTGCCAGCTCTCTGCACATATAGCTGCCCGACTGGGACAAGGCTTCCCTCTGGAGATCGCTTGCCGTATGGGGCAGTGGCGCGTGGATGAGTACCGACGTTCAGCTGCGGGTAGAATGGGACAAATGCTTTATGATATGTCAGAAACAAAAGAACAGAAGCTCTGCTACAATACCCTTCAATTCATCACCGATAACACCGACACTAATGCGCTCTTCGCTACCTGTCGTGCCGTTCTTGAGGGGGGAGTACGCTGGATACAGCTCCGCATGAAGCATGCTACTCATGATGAGAGAGTCGCTACAGCGCGTACCCTCAAGGCCCTCATGACTCCCTATGTAGGCAGTACCCTCATCATCGATGACGATATCGATGCTGTTCTTGAGAGCGATGCTGACGGTGTTCACCTCGGGCTCTCCGATGCCTCGCCAGTCGAAGCCCGTCGTCTGCTCGGTACGGGGAAGATTATCGGAGGTACCTGCAATACTACCGATCATCTCCGTCAGCGAGCACTTGAGGGGGTCGACTACGTGGGCGTGGGACCTTACCGTCATACAATTACTAAGTCCAACCTCAGTCCTCTTCTCGGAGCTGAAGGGATGCGTGCCCTCGTGGCATACAATCGACAGTTACCGCACCCCATTCCCATGGTTGGAATAGGGGGGATCGTCCCTGATGACCTTCCCGCTCTCGCTCGGATAGGACTGCGGGGGGTAGCCCTATCTGGTGTCATTAATCGTGCCGATGACATTGAGCAGACCGCCAAGTATATACAGGAAGCAAGTGATCACTACTTCCTCTGAATCAAAAGAACGTTTTACTACCAAAAATATATTTTTCAATGGATAAGTTAATTATTGCTCAAGAAGAGTTCTCCTCCCGATTATTCCTTGGGACGGGAAAGTTTGCATCCAATGATTTGATGTATGAGTCCATCAAGTCATCGGGGAGTGAACTGGTCACCGTTGCCCTCAAGCGTGTGGAGACAGCCAATGACCACGACGATCTCGTGGAAGCCATTCAGCGCAATAACGTCCGTCTCATGCCCAATACCTCAGGCACACACAATGCTGATGAGGCAATCTTTGCGGCACGTCTCGCTCGCGAAGCTTTAGGCTCCAATATCATTAAGGTAGAGATTCATCCCGATCCCAAATACCTCCTCCCGGATCCTTTTGAGACCCTCAAAGCCACGGAGGTTCTTGCCCGTGAAGGTTTCATTGTTATGCCTTATATCCAGGCTGACCCTATCCTCTGCAAGTACCTCGAGGATGCCGGTGCCGCAGCGGTGATGCCCCTCGGTGCTCCCATAGGAACCAACAAAGGTCTCAAAACTCGTGAACTCCTCGCTATTATCATCGAGCAGAGCCGTGTCCCCGTCGTAATAGACGCAGGCATCGGAGCACCCTCCCACGCAGCGGAAGCCATGGAAATGGGTGCTGATGCTGTCCTTGTCAATACTGCTATTGCAGCAGCAGGCGATCCTGTTCGCATGGCGGAAGCATTCTGCAAAGCTGTCGAAGCTGGTCGTGCTGCATACCTTGCGGGCTTGCCTGCTGTGGCAAATTCTGCTGTAGCCACTTCTCCGATCGACCAATTCCTCAAGGGGACATTCTGAAATAAGGTATCACAAGCACAATAGATATATCAAGATGAACGAAACTACTTTTTACCACGAAGTACAGAAGCATGACTGGGCTACCGAGGAGGCTTCGATTCTGAATAAAACAGACCTGGACGTTCGTCGCGCCCTCGCCAAGGATCGTTGTGATCTCGAGGACTTCAAGGCTTTCATCTCGCCTGCTGCCGAGCCTTATATCCGTCAAATGGCTGTCAGGGCTGAAGAGATGACCCTCCGCCGCTATGGGCGAACCATACAGATGTATGCGCCGTTATATCTCTCCAACTATTGCTCCAATGCCTGCGTCTACTGTGGCTTCAGCTGTCACAATCAGATCAATCGTGTCAAGCTCGACATGCAGCAGATCATGAGGGAGATACAGGTCCTCAAGGATTGGGGTTACCGTCACTTGCTGCTCGTCTCAGGAGAACACCATCGTCTCACGGGGTGTGATTATTACGAGGAGGTTACGCGAGCTCTTCGACCCCATTTTGCGCAATTGTCATTGGAAGTACAGCCACTCCTCACCGAGGAGTACGCACGTCTCGTCGATGCCGGGATTAGTTACGTTTGTGTTTATCAGGAGACCTACAATGAGCAGGCCTACCCCCTGTATCACCCTAAGGGGCGAAAGGCTGACTATCGCTTCCGTCTCGAGACGCCTGACCGCTGTGGCATGGCGGGGATGAAGAAGGTAGGTATCGGCTGTCTTCTTGGGCTCGAGAGCTGGCGTACAGACTCCTACTTCACCGCTCTGCACCTACGGTATATAGAACAGAAGTACTGGCGCACCAAGACTTCTATCTCCCTTCCTCGTCTGCGTCCTCACGTGGGTGAATTTATGCCAAAGGACCCTATCACTGATAAGCAGATGATACAACTTATATGTGCCTATAGGCTCTTCGACCCTGAGGTAGATATTTCTCTCTCCACTCGTGAGAGTTCCTCCTTCCGTGACATGGCTATACACATCGGTGTTACCTCCATGAGTGCTGCCTCTTCCACCGTCCCTGGTGGTTATGCCGAGCAGAGTAGGGAGCTGGAGCAGTTTTCTATTAATGACGGACGATCAGTCCCCCAAATGGTGGACGCTATCCGTGCCAATGGTTACGAACCTGTATTCAAGGACTGGGATGCATGGATGAGCTAACTCCACTACAGAAAGAACGTTACGAGCGTCACCTCATGCTGCCCGAAATCGGAGAGCAGGGGCAAGCGCTTCTTTTGTCTCGACGAGTGCTTGTTGTCGGAGTGGGAGGACTTGGGTCACCTATCCTCTACTACCTCGTTGCCGGTGGTGTGGGGCATATCACGATTGTGGACTTTGACCGTATTGGTCTCTCCAACCTCCAGCGCCAAATCCTCTACAGGGATGAAGACCTCGGTAAGCCCAAAGCCACTACCGCAGCCGACCGACTCCGTGCTCTCAATCGGGATGTCACTATCACCGCTATCGATGACCACTATACCCACTCCAATGCTCTCGACATCGCTCGTGGTCATGACCTTATCATTGACGGCACCGATAACCTCGCCACCCGCTATCTTCTGGACGATACTGCTCGTGAACTAGGTATCCCCTATCTCTACGGAGCTGTCTCCGCTTTCGTAGGGCAGTGCTCGCTCTTTCACTACCAAGGTGCTGGCGGGTATAGGGATCTCTTTCCTGACTATGACACCGCCTACGACGCTACCCCCGTCGGTCTCGTCAGTGCTATCCCCGGGGTTGTCGGGACCCTCATGGCTACCGAAGCCCTCAAGATACTCATTGGCCTCCCTTCCTCATTGGCTGGGCATATCTACCGCATTGATGCGACCACTTTCAGCTCCCACCTCATTTCTATTACTTAGTGGCTAACTATTGCTTCTTTGCTTTATTTTGTCCTCATTCTCTTGTTCACATACGTTGAAATACTCTTTATATTGTCTCAAAAGTACCGTATGAAAAAGTACGGAGTATACTACCCTTTGTATAAAGCATACTATCCTCTATACAGAGTATAGTACCCTCTGTACAGAGCAAACTTTCCTCTGTATTTTTGGAGCACTTCTCGGCGAAGAAATAATTCTCTATCTGCGAAATATTGCTTCAATTTGATTGCAACCGGATTTTTACCATTGTGAGGCTGCCGACGGTCTATCGTCCGGGCAATGATTGTGGTGAAAATGAAAGCGGATGCACCCTTGGGCGCATCCGCTTTCGATCAAATATGGAGATATGTCTATGTGGTCAGAATGTCCACATGATACCGGCAGTAGGCTGGGCGTAGAACTTGTCTGGCGCTACGAAGTTGTAGGACAGCTGGATCTCGGTACCGATAGAGAGATTGAATCCGTCGCTGATACCTACGATCTGATTGAGGTTGAACCAGCACTGAGGTTGAGCCACCATCACCATGTGGTTGCGGTTGGGTACATTCATCGTCCATACGTCCACGAAGCCCTTGAGTGTCCAAAGACGATTCCAACTGGTCCAGCTCCATGTCCCCGTGAACTGAAAGTTGTGTGGCTTTTCCACCTTCTGGTCGTGGCGGTACATAGCTGTAGCAGAGAGGGCAAGCCCGTTCTTGGAGTTGACATATGCATAGCTGGGACCGACGAGATATACGTTATTGAAGCTACCCATATTGCTCACACCGCCATTGTACTCGAAGTGTGCAGAGATAGGAGCTTCCCAGAATTTGAGCTCGCGGACGAACTCTGCGTAAGCTGAATGCATACCGTTGCGCCCCATAGTCAGATCCACAAAGCCGAAGTTCATACCCCACTGATCGAAAGATGTGTGCTCCACGGTCATGAAAAGCTCATGACGGTCCTTCAGATCCTTGTACATGTGATTGCCCCAATTGTAGTGCAGCTGGGCATTGGTATTCTTCGATTGAGCAGCAGCATCCGTGATACCGCCGAGCGTGAGAACCGCCAGTGTGGCAGCGAAAATAAACTTCTTCATCATAAATAAAATAATGTTGAGAGTGTTGAGAATATTTTTGTTATGAATGTTGTTTATTCTTATCAGGGGACAAAGGTACGCTAAAAAAATGAAACCGCTTTGCTTTCTCGTATCCTTGTGCTATCTCGAGGGGTGTCCTTGGCGAAACCGATGTCTTCGGATACGAGGAAGTGGGTGCATAAACAACAAGAACCGCACTCACGCGCGGTTCTTGTTGATTGTTCCACAAAATATTAGGATATTAGGTAAGAAAGATTGATTAGGTTATGCTTTTTTGACATCACAAAGGTGCCATGTTTTCCAATATCTGCCAAACAAAAAAGGATGTTGTGTAACACTGGAAATAAGCTAACTAATTTAATTTTCAGTCCTAAGCTCCATTTGTTTTTGAATTATTTATTCTCTCCTCCGATAAGGGCCTCTTTGATTTTATTTTCTATCTCATTTGCCAGGTCAATATTGTCATTTAAGGTTTTCTTAGCAGCATCTTTGCCTTGCCCCAAACGAATATCTCCGTAGTTGTACCAGGATCCACTTTTGTGGATAATGTCGAGATCTGTGCCGGCATCAATGAGTTCTCCGAGCTTGGAGATCCCTTCACCGAAGATGATGTCGAACTCAGCTCTCTTGAATGGAGGAGCTACTTTATTCTTGGCTACCTTGACCTTGGTGAGGAAACCCAACTGCTCCTCGCCATCTTTGATGGGCGTGCTCTTGCGTATGTCGAGACGCACAGATGCGTAGTACTTCAGAGCATTACCTCCGGTAGTAGTCTCCGGGTTGCCAAACATGACACCTATCTTTTCGCGTAGCTGATTGATGAATATACAGGTGGTGTTTGTCTTGCTTATTACTGCTGCGAGTTTACGAAGGGCTTGGCTCATCAGGCGTGCTTGTAAGCCAATCCTATTTTCGCCCATGTCACCGTCAATCTCACCTTTAGGAGTCAGTGCCGCTACAGAGTCGATAACCACGAGATCAATAGCTGACGAGCGGATCAAGTCCTCTGCAATATCAAGAGCCTGCTCACCATTGTCGGGCTGTGAGATCCATAACCGTGAGAGATCAACGCCTAAGTGCTCGGCGTACGTGCGGTCAAAGGCATGCTCAGCATCTATGATGGCGGCAAGACCTCCTTGCTTCTGTGCCTCTGCAATAGCGTGAATGGCAAGCGTCGTCTTACCGGACGACTCGGGACCGTAGATCTCAATGATGCGACCACGAGGATAGCCTCCTACGCCGAGGGCAATATCCAGGGACAGTGAGCCAGTGGGGATAACTTCTACATCTTCTATCTCCTGCGACGCCATATTCATGAGAGATCCTTTGCCGAAGGACTTCTCGATCTTTGCTACTGCAGCATTTAGAGCTCTGAGTTTGTTTTCATCCACGAGGGCATCTGCAGTTCTTTTCTTGGGTCCTTTGCCCTCGGTTGGATTCTCAGGATTGAGAGTGTTCTTTTCTTCCGTCATTGATAGTTGTGTGTGATTAAATGTTTTTGATTAGATCCAAGAGCTGTTGAGCGTGCTCAGCGGTTTTGATGTCTTTGTCCGTCATCACGGCTTGTACGCACCCCTCCTCGTCGATGACGAAGGTGGACCGCTGTGTCCCCATGTACTTACGTCCGTACATGCTCTTCTCAACCCATACGCCGAATGCCTGATTGAGCGTTGTGTCCGTGTCTGCGATGAGATCAAAGGGGAGCTGATGACTGTCGATAAACTTCTGGTGGCTCTTGGCGCTGTCCTTACTGACACCGATCACGGTGTATCCTGCTTCCCGAAGGTCGCTGATGCCGTCCCTCAGGCTGCATGCCTCAGCAGTACAACCCGAGGTATTGTCCTTGGGGTAGAAGTATAGGATCACCTTCTGTCCACTAAGTGACGAGCGAGTGATGTCAGTGCCGTTCTGATCTTTCCCGAGATACTCGGGGATGAATTCTCCTACTGCGATCATCTGTGTGAATCCTTATGAGTGTTGTGAGACGAGGTGTTTCTTTAGAGCTCGAGGTCAATGTCGTGTAGCTCATGCCATGGCAAGCCTTGCTTAGCCAATTCGGATAGGAACGGATCGGGGTCAAACTCTTCGACGTTGAAGACTCCTTTACCACTCCAGAGCCCCTTGAAGAACATCATAGCCCCTGTGGTTGCAGGTACCCCTGTGGTGTAGCTCACTCCCTGTGCACCCGTCTCCTTGTATGCTGCCTCATGGCTACAATTATTGTATATGTAGTAAGTGCACTCCTTGCCGTCCTTGATACCACGGATACGGTTGCCGATGGAGGTCCAGCCGGTGTAGTTCTCTCCCAGTTCCTTAGGATCGGGAAGCACTGCGCGTAGGAACTGTATCGGGACTATCTCCTGCCCCTGGTACATAATGGGCTCGATGCTTGCCATGCCGATATTCTGAATGACACGCAAGTGTGTCAGGTACTCCTGACCGAAGGTCATCCAGAAACGCGCCCTCTGGAGGGAAGGGAAGTTCTTCACCAAACTCTCCAGCTCTTCGTGGTACAGGAGGTAGCTCTCACGTTCTCCTATTTCGGGATAGGTCAGGGACTTATGGATAGCCAGTGGCTCTGTCTCGATCCAGCGACCATTCTCGTAGTATCGACCCTTCTGTGTCACCTCACGGATGTTGATTTCGGGGTTAAAATTAGTAGCAAAAGCCTTGTGGTGGTCGCCGGCATTACAGTCGACGATGTCCAGTGTCTTGATCTCATCGAAGTGATGCTTTGCTGCGTATGCGGTGAAGACACTCGTCACGCCAGGATCGAATCCACATCCCAAGATAGCCGTCAGACCTGCGGCTTTGAATCTATCGTGGTACGCCCACTGCCAGCTGTACTCGTATTTTGCCTCATCTATAGGTTCGTAGTTTGCTGTATCCAAGTAGTTGACCCCGCACTCCAAGCACGCATCCATGATCGTGAGATCCTGATAAGGTAACGCCACATTGATCACTAATTCAGGTTGAAAATCCCTGAAGAGCTTCACGAGCTCCTCTACGCTATCGGCATTCACTGCCGCGGTCCTAATTTTGGCTTCTTTGATGTTAGCAGCAATAGCGTCGCATTTGCTTTTTGTGCGACTGGCGAGCATGATGTCAGTAAAGATATCCGAGTTCATTGCTACCTTCTTGGCTACCACGGTGCCAACACCCCCGGCACCAATGATGAGAACACGTCCTTTCATTTTGATATTCTATTCGTTGTATATTGTTATGAATTTGAAAAATGTCTCTCCTCTTCCTCCTCCTTCCTTCTTCAAAGGTACCAAAAATCCTTGAGATACATTAACCATTACGTGTATCTTCGTGAATTGGTCTTTCCCCTTCTTCTCTCCCGTTAGAAGATTATGGATGATCCAAGTGAGTCTGACGTGAATCCGACGGAAGAAGTAGGAGATTCTCATCTCGAAAAAGATAGTTTAAGCAGGTGAATTTAAGAAAGTTGACTTATCGGATTTGTGAGAATAATTCGCTCCACGGAGCGACATTTTCTTATTATTTTCCCGAGATGTGTAGGCACACCCCGTGAAAACCTCTGGGATGTCGACAAATCAACTTCCCAGAGGTCGCCAAAGAAAGCTCTGGGTCTTCTGATCATCGACGACCCGGAGAAATAATATGTCCTATAAACAACGTTAGGAAAAGACTGACTAAAGCGACTTCATCCCGTTGGTGCAGAGAAAACAATAAAATCTTTAGGAATTTTAAATTGTTCAATATCCTAATTTATAGTGTGTTATATGGGAGGGTTGAAGATTTTCTCCTCTTTGTTAGCGAAAATGCTTTGGCAGTTCGGAAAATCTTATTACCTTTGCATCCACGAAACGGTAAATGACCGTTTTGAAACGAGCGATCATAGACATATTGGTATAAGATATATATTAGTAACGATATATAGAGAGTAAAACTGATGTATTAACCTGTTTCATACTTTGTTTTGGCGTGTATC
>JBAKGE010000002.1:0-54981 GCA_037191085.1 Porphyromonadaceae bacterium
GATCTCTAGCCTTTCCCATTACATCGTTTTCCTTTATTTCTTTGCATAGTTTATTAAGAAGGCTTTCTGAGCTCTCCCTGTTGGTCTCTGGAACTGGGACTACGGTCGGCGGCTACTGGTGCCACCACGAGGGCGTATGGCAGCGAGCCAGGCGACCAGTATGAGGGGGTGTATAATACTGACCTCAAAGAGAACATCATTGACAATGTTGAGGTATTTCTATTCAACACCACCGATGGCACGCTAAAGAAGCGCTTCAGTGGTACTGATCTGCAGAAAACGGGCAATGAAAGTAGTGCTACCCTCCGTATGCTCATCCCCAATAGTGAAGTGGCGCAATACGAAGGGCAGAACTTTAGTGTGGTGGCTGTAGCAAATGCTACCATAACTATTCCTACTTCGATAACTAGCTTGAGTGCTTTGCAAGCTCTAGTGCAGGAGACGACCACCGTCAATGGAACAGCGCCTCAGGCTAAGTTTCTTATGGATGGCTCCATCAATACTCAGACCATCAACTGGGGCACCAGTTCCACCTATACTGTCCCTAGTGAGCTACCGCTACGCCGTGCCTTGGCGAAGATACGCCTCCGCATCAAGAATGTAGATGTTAATGTTACCGAGAATAATCAGACCGTGCATTATGATATGGTCGGGCAACCCAAGGTGAAGTTGGTGCACTACACAGAGAAGACCTCGCTACTCCAAGGCAAGCCCTATGAGGTACAACCTACTGAGTGGAAGACATCTGGCTACCGTAGCATGGGCTCGTATACTTTCCCTGGCAAAGTAAACGATACCAATACGAGCAATCCCAATTCCTTCCTATCAGCCAATCTCCCTTTCTATGCCTACGAAAACGATTGGACTAATGATAGCTCACGTGAGACTTATCTCATGGTAGAGATTACCTTTAGGGCAAAAAACCAGACAGGAGTCTATGGAGAGAATAAAGCGTACTACTACCGTATTCCAGTAAATTATAGGATCGCTTTGCCTGGAATGAATGAGACAGAAAAGGCGGGTCTACACAAGGTACAGCGCAATCACCTATACGACATTGTCTCTTCTATCGGGATTCTCGGTAGCGAAGACGAAGGAGAACCTTTTGAGGTGGATGCTTTCGTCGCTGTACAGCCATGGAACGAACCGGACGAAACAGACGGCAGCATCCGCAACGCCCACTTCTTGGTCGTTAAAGAGCTAAATCCTCTGATGCCTAATATGAATACGCGTCAAGTGGGATACCTCTCCGATCTTCCGATCCAACCCATTACGCCTGGAGGGAATGAAATTCAGATTACGAAGACTGTATTTGAATACTACGACCAAGCTGGTGATCACCTTGTTTTCACTGACGAGGGCAATGGAGTTAAGGTTACGAAGAATGGCACAAATGCTGGGACTTATCAGTATAATCAGACATATCCTGGTTTCTCGGATCCTTTTACCAAATTTGGTGGAGCAAAGGTTACATTTGATGAGACCACCAACCCTCTGAATAAACAATTGACCATTACCCACGATATCCCTACCAATTATGTACCCTATGAGATCTACTTCCGTGTACAGCATGTGTCAGTTGAGGGCGAAGTTGGTGCACCACTCCATAAGGATGTGCATGTCAAGCAGATTCCACCCAAGTATATCACAGGTACAAAGTCCCCTGGATACAAGCCAAATGAAGGAGAAACTGGGCCTTATGCCGATTTCCGCTTCCATGATAGAATAGGTGTTTGGAATGATGCTCCTGGTACATCGTATTATGGTGCACAGACCAACGATGTCTTCTATAAGGTCACTACGCTGGTTAATGCTGGAGATGAAAAGATTGGTGACCCTACTGATAGTACTGGCAGGACGCGTAGCGATGCTGAGTCAAATAAGCTAATCTCTCCCGAGTTTATTATTGCTTCTCAGCACGGATTGGCTAATACAACCACTCCGCAGTATGGATATGTTTCGGATTTTGTTCCAGAGTGGCAACCACAAGTAAGATATGGGTCGAACTATGGACCTTACTCGAGGTACTTCGAAGATAAGCCTCCATATTATGACCCTGAGGAATCCAGTTATGGGTTTGAGGGTAATAGTCAAGACGGTTACAGGGCGTATAGTAATGCTGATGATCGTTGCTACAACTATTTCGAAGGTGAATATGGCACGGATGGTGATTATGTAGAACATTATGTAGAGCGTTATGAAGAGTATTCTGATTATTGGGGGAGGTACCTTATTAGACCTGTTTATAATCAACGTACCGTGAAAAAGGTATTTAAGTATAAAGGACGCTGGCGCATTCCTACAGCAGCGGAATTGAAGTATATTGATAGTATACAAGATGATGCACGTAGTGCCGTAAAAAGTCTCTTGTGGGGACGGTATTATTGGACTGCACAGACAAACATGGCGTATAACTTTACACCAAATGCAAATAGCTTAGAGTACCAGACTCAAGCCCCCGTACGTTGCGTCTTCGATACCTACAAAGTGAATGATTAAGGAAATATGTCCCTACCATTTGCCTCTATTGTTTGATGGCTCTATAAGAAAAAGCATTATGATACACTCTAAGCATATCATTTCCCTACTGTTTTTTATCAGCCTGATGCTGATGAGCAGCTGTATTGCTGACCGCCCTACTCAGTCGGATGATGAGCAGACGATGCTACCAGAGGGAACACCTTTCGAGGTCTCATTCGGCGGATTTGCCGATGGGATGTCTGTCAGCACACTTCGTGCACCCGATAACAATCCCAATCAAATCAAAGACATGCGTCTCTTGGTCTTTGACGAAAATCATCGTTTCCTCTACAGCCGCAAAGCTGTGCTCGGTGCGATTGTCAATGACGATAAGTCCGATGAGAACCACCTACCTGATGGTAAGAAAGACGGTATCGAGAAGATGATGCGCTTTACCACCAGCCTTGTCAGCAGTAACCGTACACGCTATATCCACTTCATCGCCAATCACGATTGGAACGGTTTTCCACAAGACTATTTTATCGAAGGGGTCACTGATGGAGAGCTGGTCGGCGGTATGGTCACCGATAAGATTGAGTTTTGGCGGATGGTGACGTTTAATAAGTTGGATGCAGACGCACTCAGCGGCAAAGTGGTAAAGCTCCTCCGCAATAATGCTAAGGTGAGCGTGAGGAAGAAAGAAGAAGTAACCAACTTTGAATTAAAAGGATTTACGGTGTACAATGCTCTGGACAAGGGTACCGTAGCTCCATTCGTTTTCAAAGAGAGTGATCTCTCTTACGAGTTCCCTACTACCCCAAAAGTCGCCACCATACCTGCTGGGACTATGAAACTTGAACCCAAGGAAATTAGACCTTATGAGGAGGGATACGACCTCTTCGAGAAGGTCAATATTTCCTCCAAGACACCTTCTTTTGTCATTATGAAGGGACAATTGCGAGGGAAAAGGGAGGGGTATTACAAGATCGATCTCGTCAAGCTAGATCCTAGTACAGGTGAGACCTCTTACTACGATGTCATACGTAATTTTCACTACCGTGTTATCGTCAATAATGTTGCCAACGAAGGGTATGCCACGGCAGAGGAGGCAGTCCGTAACCCCGCTGGTAATAATCTCTTCGCATCGGTCGAGTTGGCTGATTACCCCTCTGTATCTGATGGTACCAATACCCTCGATGTGGAACTTCTGGGAGCCACTTTTGTATCCCCTTCTACCTTTACCACCAAGGTATTTTATACCGCAGGGATTGGGCTTGTACAGTATCTCCCATCTTGGAATTCAAGTGATGAATACCTGGGAGATGTCACACGTGTCAATGGTACAGGAACTGAGGTAAATAGTGGTACACTTTCTCTACCAATAAAGAAAGTACCTACAGATCGAACATTGGAATACTTCGTCAATGTGGTGGCAAAGGATCCAAGTGGCAATATCATCACCAGGAAGATAACAATCCTCCTACGAAAGCCTTATGACTTCCGTCAGACGATTGCTCCTCAAGGTTCTACGGCAGGTAGTAAGGTGACTATTTCCTTTGAGGTGCCAGCGACCATAACCCCTAGTTCAATTCCATTCGAAGTGCTCGTAAAGACCAAAGAGCTCACGCCAGATTTGTCTACGGGCAATAACGATGGTATGATCTTGGTGCATAAAAATGGCAACTACTATTACAGCTTTAAGGTCAAGGATGCAGATGCTATAGGTAAGAAGATAGATATGCACTTTGTTCGTAATGTCTCTAATAGAGGTGAAGAGATAGAACTCACCTCTATCTATTACAACCCCGCTACCGTTACCCTCAATCCCTACTAAGGTAATCAGGTGATACAAGACTATTTATAGGGCAATTCTTCCAATTCCTTCGGAAACTAGGTATTTACAGTACTATGGCAAGCGATGCTGAACCAAGTTATCCAGCCAAGAGTGGGGCTATGGAGCGAAGGGGAAGCGATACTTTTTGTGGCCACAGGAGGAGAAACTAAATGGCGCACTCCACGACCGGCAACCTCGGACCGATGGAATACGTGGGGTATCGGTAGATACGGGTGACATCATCTTTAGTAGCAAGGTGCGTCCCAAGGGGACTGTCCTAAATTACTCGAGATTACGTATTTTACGCGTGAGGGTATGAGGTAGGACAAACGAGGATATTGTCTTGAATGCGGTTATTTAAATCAACAAATTTAAACGATCAATGGGGCAGTTCGTGAGAAAGCTCCCTAACTTTATTTCGCCCTCATACCCCATGTGATCAATTTGGATGTATGGCTCGATAGTTTGTATTTGAAAATTACGGAAGTGAACTACCGGGACCGATTTTACTCGATTCTGTTCAAACTCAGCAAATATCATCTCACCGTGTAATACTGCTTTTGGCAGGAACTGATTATTTGCCATTTTTAGTTCGATAAAAGAATTTGGAAGAAGCTTAGCTTTTGCGTTAAACAAAGAAAAATCCAATTCTTTTTGATCTTCTGTACTTACGGCAAGCAAGTACTCATTATTAGAGCTTATATGCCCTGTATATCCGAGAGACGTAGTACTACCTTTAAATGGCAGACTTATTTTCCCTTCAAATCTAGCTTCAATGAGCTTACTGGCTTCAAGACTAAGTCTAAATTTTTCAACGGAGAAATTCCATCCGCCCGCACTACCTTGATCATATGGAAGAATATCGTGTGCTGTAAATGCACATGATATGCCATAATCGTCTATAATCAGGTTTTCTGCTTGCAATGTGACCCTATCCTCCGAATTGGTTCGAAGAGATTGAGGTAAGGTTACAGAAATATTTTTGGCATATACACCTCTCCACAAGTTCGTATCACCTTGACCAAGCAAATATTGTGCTTCGTAATCACGGGGAAACACTATGTTCTGACCATATACGTCTATCGCTGAAGTCAAAGGTTACATCTTCAAGGTTAAACTCAAATCCAGATAGTCCATTAATCTGAAAGGGGGAGAAATCGATATCTACAACTAAATCTTATCGCAACTTTCGATAAGATTACAAAGAATATTGACTTTTGGAGCAAAGTACTTCATATACTGTCACAGGTTTAACCCACGTATTTTCGTTGAAAATGTGGTAAATTATTTCTGTTTAAATCTTTTATAGGCTCTACTAAAAATGGGATATCTACCTCTCTTGTAAAGACACTCAAAAAACATAGTGTGTGTGAATTATTGGCAGGATTACGCCCCTGTATTTAGATAAGTTTACTATTGCGGTGGCAATACAATGGAAAATCCTAATGACTAGTTTGGGGGATGTCGAGGAGAAGCGAAGGGGAGGTTGCTCGTCTGTAGGCTGATGTTTTCGAGGATTAGATCAGCTATAATACTTTTGTAGATGGCTACCTACGGGAGGATTTCATGAGGTGGAAGAATCGTCCCGTGACCTTTAGTGCGCGCAGGAGGGGTCAAACTATCACTGCGAACGTGATGGATAGTCACTTGTTTTTTAGTATTGGAATAGTCTCTTCATACACCCTTGGCTCCTATTCCGTAGATGGAGGAACCGTCAATATCGTTGTCCTATTTGGTTTTGAAATCCGCCTAGTGCTCCACCTCCGAATCCCCCACTCCCGCCTACGTTGAAGCCTGACCCTCCTTGTCGGCGTTGTTGCATCTCACGCTCGCGTTCTTCATTGAGGTTTCTTTTCTTTTTCTCCTCTGGCTTATTTTTGATCAACTGTGCCGGCTTCTGTCGGAGTAGAGGTGTACGGAGGGGATAGAAGTTCTCCTTCACGGACCAATTCTTCATCAGTTCAAATGTCTTTGGTGCATAGTACACCATCTCCGGTTGTCGCCGTAGTCTGTAGCTTCCCTCATCCCACCGACCATTTCCGTTACTGTCCTGTATGATTCGGAGGGCATATTTTTCCGGCTTCAGGTCTTCAAATTTCACCGTTGCCCCTGTGGTTGCTACCGTTCGGACGGGTTGATCCTGTAGATTAAGCAGTTCTACCACAAAGGGTCCTTGCACCCCGTGTATAGTAATCTCGAGGTGCGAAAATTCATCCTGTCTCTTCACCTCAAAGGCATCCACCACTTCCTGTCCTAGTGTATGTCCGTATACGTCTCTGAATGCAACGGAGTCAAAGTGTATCTCGTACGAAGAGCCATATTTAAGGTTGGCACGCAGCAGCCCACGTGTAGTACGTCCTGGGAGGAGTTCTGCAGATTCCCATTGTAAAGGCTTGAGGATAGAGTCGTTGGCATTGTACAGCTGAATGGCACTGAAGACTTTAGGATCTATCGGAAGTGACGTACTGAATAGGATAGAGTCCGTTCGTCCCCCGTCCCCTTTGTGTTCCACCTGGACTGTGAAAGGGCTCTTGGGCTTTTCCGGCTCCTTGTCGGTCTCCTCACGTCTACTCTTCTTTGCGACCTCCCCTCTCGGTGCTCTGTACTTGAGCTTGAGAGTATCCGTTACCATGACTCTCTGCTCCAGACTGTCTGTAGACATGTACGAGAGCGCAAAGTCCGAATGTCGGATCCACGAGCTATCGGTCAGAAATATATCTACCTGCCCACTCGGATGCCGGTCTATGACGTACTTGGGGGGATCTGTCGTCGAGAAGTGATCTACCAGTCCTGTGCTATCCACAGCAGAGAGTGTGAGGGTAGAGTCAATGGGATGGTTGAATGTGAGACTGATCACGTGAGGATGAGGGCGCTCCCTCTTGGTCAGGTATCTTCGATCTCCCACCGGTTCGTAGAACCATAGTAGAATGTCGTCGGGCATGTAGCGGGTATATGCCACTTGCTTTACCGTGTCTATGGTAGTTGTATCTTTCCATATTGTGTCATTGCGCATTGCGGGGGCGGACGTTGTGGTCAGCAGACTGTCGAAAAAAGCAATTCCCTCTGAAGGCATGTCGTGGCGATAGTTCCCGTCAGTCTCCTTGAGTGCATAGATGCGATATTGACCATTCTTGAGATTACGCATCACAAACTCTGCCCTATCCGATGTCCTACTCATACGTAGGAATGTGGTGTCTTCGAAAGCTCCCTCCCCACTCTCCGCGGAATGTACACCCACTATAACCCCTTGTACAGGTTCGTGGTTGCGGGCGTACAGTACCTTCCCTGACAGCTCCATGGTGTCGATTTCACTACCTGTGCTGAAAGCGTATGAAAAGTTCTCAAATGCATTCTGCTCATTATTGTCCACAATGGCATCTGTGAAATCTATGGTGTACGTCGTGTTGGGGATCAGATCGTCCTCCAACTCAACGATGATACGTTTCCCCACAGATGTAATACGTGGCTGCTGTAGCTGGGGAGGAGAGATGATCACTTTTTTCGTTACATCCTGTATGCTCACGTACTCATCGAAGTTGAGTATCACTTTTTTCCCCTTTACGTTGAGTCCCCTCATGGCAGGGCTACTGCTCACGAGTCGTGGGGGCTTCTCATCGTATGGTCCACCACCCGGGGGCATGCGGTTGGCACAGCCATAGATGATGGAGACCAGCAGCACCAGTGCTATGATCAGCTGTAGGGAGGTGGAGGGGCTATTGTGGGGAGTCATACATCAAGTTTATTGTCTGATAAATCGGGCGACCAGATGTCCCATGGCACTATATCATAAGGACAAAAGTACCCAAAACTGCTGACCCCTACAAGGCAACTCTTCTCACACTACTCGGGGAGAGTGCCGCTTCTCCTCCACCGACGACCCAGAGGTCGCGTTATCGATGACCCGGAGGTTTCGTAAACGACCTCTGGGTAGTCGAGGAATCGATGTCCCAGAGCTTTTTTTATCTCCTTGTAGGGGGCATTCACGTCGGTACCCATGTTAGGGCGGTATACATCGAATTTATAGTTTTTGTCACTATGGGGGCTCTTTTTCTTTACCTGTATGGTGACTGGGAATCCTTCTCTCCCAATGCCCATGAGGAGGGGGCGGGTTATTACCGAAAAATGCTACGTGAAGTAGATAAAAGCGATGAAAGGAGCAGTATTCTGCCAGAATTGCATTACATTTGCGGTGATGAAACGATCTGGAACATGAGTGGTCACACTACGTAGATAAGAATAGTAATGAATCCGAAAAGCCTATATTCGATAGAGCAACTGTCCCGAGATGAGATCATCCGGATTTTGGATAGCGCCGAGTACTTTGAGCAGGACCCCAATCGGGAGTATCTGCAGGGCAAGGTTGTCGCCACTCTTTTCTTCGAACCCTCCACGCGTACACGTCTTAGCTTCGAGACAGCTGTCAATCGCTTGCGGGGCCGGGTTATTGGCTTTTCGGATCCTGGATCATCTAGTTCTGTCAAGGGCGAGAGTCTGCATGATACCATACGTATGGTGTCCAATTATGCTGACGTCATCGTGATGCGCCACCATCTCGAGGGTGCTGCTAAGTATGCCAGTGAGGTGACTAATATTCCGATCATCAACGCGGGAGACGGAGCCAACCAGCACCCCTCTCAGACGATGCTCGACCTCTACTCTATCCGCAAGACGCAGGGACGTCTCACAGACCTCAACATCACCATGGTTGGTGACCTTAAGTATGGTCGCACTGTACACTCCCTGATCTCGGGGATGAGTCACTTCGCCCCGCGCTTTACTTTCGTGGCACCGCCTCAGCTCTCTCTCCCACGGGAGTACACTGAGTATTGCACCGCATATGGCATACCGCAGACCTACAGCCGGGAATTGAGTCCCGAGGTTATTAGTGGGAGTGACATTATATACATGACCCGTGTGCAGAAGGAGCGTTTCACAGACGAGGAGGACTATGAGAGTATCAAGGAAGCCTTTGTCCTCTGCGCCGACATGCTTGGTGTTGCTCGTAGTAACATGAAGATCCTCCACCCTCTTCCAAGGGTCAATGAGATTGCTATGGACGTGGATAGTACTCCGTACGCGTACTACTTCGACCAGGCGCAGAATGGACTCTACATCCGTGAGGCTCTGATATGCCGAGCACTCGGCATAGAGGTGAAGAGATGAGGTCCCGAGCGATAATTGCACCAGATACACGATACGAAATAATAGCATTATGTCAAAGGTAGAAAAAGGCGAACTCCGTGTCCCTGCCATTAAGAATGGCTCCGTTATCGATCACATCCCTGTCGAAGAACTCTCACGAGTGGTGAGGCTGCTCCACCTTTACGATCTCGAGTATCCTATATCGATAGGCCAGAACTTTAGGAGCAAAAAACTCGGACGTAAGGGGATCATCAAGGTGGAGGAGAAGTACTTCACCCCCGATGAGGTCAATACCCTGAGCCTTGTATCTACAGACGTCGTGATTAGTGTCATCCGAGACTATGAAGTGGTAGAGAAGATTCACGTGGAGCTACCGGAGCATATCCAGGGACTGGTACAGTGCCCTAACCCTAAGTGCATTACGAATAACGAACCGATGGAAAGTCGATTCGGTGTTGTACTCAATGCAGGTGAGCAGGTGCTCAAGTGTGAGTATTGTACACGTGAGGTGCATCGAAGGGAGATAATCCTGAAACAGGACGTTAAGTAATACACAAAGTCAGTTAACCATTAGTTCAAACCTATACATAAAATAAGAGCAATAAGTATGAAATCAAAAGGTAGTATAATCACAGTTGTTCTGGTGCTTGCCCTCGTTGTCCTCGTAGCAGGGTGGGGAATACGTACATACAATAGTCTTATCCCCATGGAGGAGGGTGTGAAGACAGCATGGAGCCAAGTGGAGAATCAGTATCAGCGGCGTGCTGACCTAATTCCTAACCTTGTGAATACAGTCAAGGGTTACGCTGCTCATGAGCGTGAGACCCTGGAGGCGGTGATCAATGCACGCTCTAAAGCAACTCAGACAACCATAGATCCGTCCAACATTACTCCCGAAGCAATGCAGGAGTATATGGCTGCGCAGGGAGAACTCTCACAGGCACTCGGACGACTAATGGTGACGGTGGAGCAATATCCTGAACTCAAGGCGAATGAAAACTTTCTTGCCTTACAAAACCAGCTTGAGGGAACAGAGAATCGCATCGCTACCGAGCGGATGAGATTCAATGAAGTAACGCAGACATTCAATCAGATGGTGAGACGCTTTCCGACAAATGTTATTGCGAGTATGTTAGGCTTCGGGTCAAAACCTTATTTTGAAGCACAGGAAGGAGCAGAGCGCGTCCCTGAGGTACAGTTCTGATCGCTAAGTAGCCCTTAGACGTATGGTTCGGAGGCTCTCCACCAGATACCTACCGATGATATGGATCATCGTGCTATTGAGCTTGATCCCGACGACGGGGCGGGCGCAGCGCGTATATACGGTGGAAGAGATCCCGAACGTGCAGGCGCAGGACTATCGGCAGTTTGTCAGTGATCCCGAGGGGAGATTTGCTCCCGATGATCTGGCGAAGTTGAATGCTGCGTTATACGAACTGCGAGAGAAGCATACCGTGGAAGTGGTGCTCATCGCTGTCCCCGCTGTGGTGAATGATGACCCGGAAGCCTTTACGGAGCGACTCTTTCGTACGTGGGGCGTCGGGAAATCCGAGGATGACAACGGGTTGATGATCTTGTATGGATACGACAAGAGTCGTCGATTCATCCGATTCGAAGTAGGGTATGGTTTGGAGGGAGTGCTGACGGATGCCGCCACGGGTAGTATTAGTCGAAACACCATCATCCCTTCGATCAAGAGAGGTGATGAGGTGGGAGCTTTCATGGCTGCCATAGAGGTGGTGGATAGACTGTTGACCGAGGGTTACGTTGCTAATAACTCGGGTAACGTGGACTGGGTGTCCCGTAACTCAGAGGACGATGTGAGCCTATGGCACCTGGTAGTCGTGTACTTGATCGTATCGCTGGTCGTGGGTGCTCTGATGAGTTTGGTGATATACCTGCAGTACAAGGGAGAAAAGGATCCTGCTCGTAGAGCCGAGAAAGTACTGTTGATGGGAGCACTCGCCATACTCCTGCTGACACTATTTCTCCCCGCAGGGTTGCTGATAGGCCCCCTGCGGAGTATGCTCATAAGGAGAGTCAAAGGCATGAGGAGCACCTGCCCACAGTGCCATACACCGAATGCGGTATCCCTAATTAGTTCACCCCAAAATCTGCAGTACTTGACCCCACGTGACAGAGCAGAGGAAAAAATACACTCCGCCACTCATTATACTATGGTATGTGATCACTGCTCATACTATAGGAATATTAGGATAGTCAATAATGCCAGGAGTGTCCAGAGCTGCCCTCGCTGCGGTGGTCGGACACTTAGGTACACCGATAGGGAGCGTATCTCGTCCAGCAGAATACGTCTCGTATATACTTGTGCCAACTGTGGGTATGAGAAGTCGCAGATAGTGACCACTCAGAGCGGGATGCCCGGTGGTTTTGGCGGTGGAAGCTTCGGTGGCGGAGGCTTTGGTGGCGGTTTCGGCGGAGGCTTTGGCGGTGGAGCATCAGGTGGCGGTGGGTCTACCACCAGATTCTGACATCTCCTTTGGCACCCAGATTAACGCGGAGCCGATCCCGGAAACACTCTTCGGGGAGGATCAGTTTCTGTCGTCATGACCTTACGATCATATCTTGTACGTAAACAAGCAGTTAAAAAGCTCTGGGTCATCGCTTCATCGACGTCCCAGAGCTTTCTCTAACGACCTTTGGGATGTTGATTTGCCGACGACCCAGAGGTTTCTATAGGGGATACCTACATGTCTTCGATGAGGGTAGAGAGAGAAATGGTCCACGATGACATGGAGTATTGTCCTCAGTTCTTGTATTAATCTGTATTATATTCAGCGAGTTATCTCTCTATCCGAGAGGACCTTCTATCCCTTCCGTGGAGCTTACGTAAGACTATGAGAGTTTCTTCAGAAAGGAAATAGAACGTAGGCTTTTCCTGCAAAGATTTGCTCAGAGGACTTGACGAAGACGTCAGACACGGAGTTATTGAATAGTTCTCCCAGCCCGTATACATAAGACAGGCGTGCTCCCACGATTATGTGTGGCAGGTGATACTCTGCTCCTACGCCTCCTCCTATGCCCCACGCGAACTTCTTCTGTATCTGCATGCCGTGGTGCTTGATGTACACTTTCTCAAGGGGTGTTTCTCCTTCTCCGGGGAAATTATTGCGGTTGCTTTCGCCTAAGCAGACGCCTAAGTGCGTTCCTCCGGCTATGGTGAACTTGAAAGGACCGGTGCCGATCATGAAGTGTGTCATGATCGGAATATTGACGAAGCGTAGGGTCTGCTCGTAGTACTTGTCGGGGAAGAGCTCCGGAACTTCCCTCCAGCCACGTACGGAGTAGTCCACCTCGACCCATATACCAGCGTAGGGGACGGCGTCGTAGCGTAGGATTATGCCGCCATCGTAGCCCAGTTTGAGTTTCTGCTCCACCTTAGGCTGAAAGATCACTGAAGAGAGATTGACTCCTGCTGTGGGACCGATCATGAAACGTGGTCTGAACTGCGACTTCTCCTCCTGTGCTCCTGCAGAGACGACTGAGGATAATAGCAGTAGGAGGAGTATTGCGTGGCGAGTGAATGCTCTGGAAATCATACTAAGCAAGGATTAGAAGCGCTCGGTGCGACCATTGGGGAGATAGCGGACGAAGAATACTCCGAGATTACTGTGGAGATCTCGGTTGTCGTAAGCAGGACGGAAGTGGAAGTTGGACTGTATGCCCTGATGTTGGCGATCGCCATTAAAGCGGGCTCCTCGTCCGACAGGCTCTCCTGACGACGGCAAGAGAAAGAACGCTCCTGTATCGTAGCCCAGAATACTATACTTCGGGAAAGTGATACCCGTCCCGTGACCGAACCATGAGATGAAGTCACGTTGAAACTCCTGATACTCCTCGTCGTGCGCATTAACGTAGAATGTGGTGTAGAAAGTCGCATTGACCTTCCTCATCACAGGGCCCACACTATGTGTGTAGGTCTGCCACTCGGGATATCCAAATGCCGTCACCATATCTACACCAAGACTATCTACAGCATTGGCTATAGGGGTGACTGTATTATTGGCTGCTATCTGCGATCCGGCGTTGGGAATCACCACCATTTTGCCGTGCTGCTGTACGAGACGCTCCACCTGTCCTGGTACACTGAATTCAGAACTTGATGACTCGCTGAACGACATTCCTGCCCGACGAAGTTTGGCTTTTAGTTCGTTGACAAACGGCTCCTTGGATGAGCTGTCTCCGTCATAGCGCACAAAGTGTACGTGCCGTCCTGCATAGTACTGTACGAATCTTTCGGCAGCAACCTCGTATAGACTCTCATGCGGGGTATTGATCTGATAGATCTGAAGACCGTCGAGGTCGGTTGCGGTTAGTTTCTTCGACGTGAATGGAACCACGTATACTGCCCCTTTCCTGTGTGCCACAGTAGCGAGGTCATTCATCGCGTTGATGGACACGCCGCCGATGAGGAGATCGAGCCGTGGAAGGTTCTGTAGTTCCCTCAATGTCTGCGGCATCATGTCATCGCTACAGTCGAGAGTGTACAGATCCACGTTCACACCCTTCTCCTGAGCGTCCTTCAGCATCAGCAGAAAGCCTTCGTAGTAGTCTGCAAATCGTCGTCCCGAGTCGTTCTTAAACGGTAGAGCAAGTGCTACAGTGATGACACGCCCCGGGGGAACGAACGATGTGGCCCCACCGTCGTTTCTTGCACCCTGAGTAGATGCTCTATAGTCGTCAGGCACGAGGATCTTGTCACCAGCCTTCAGTCCGTTTTTCACCTGTGGGTTGTGGTAGTAGAAGTCCTTCTCACTCCAGTTGGTGTTCTTCAGGATGCTGTATACCGTAGCACCTGCAGGTACGGTGACGGCTTTGAGTGACTTCGCTCCCGTTGTTGGCTTTACGGGAGATTGCTGTGCCGCTTGTGCTCCCGCATTATTTGTGATGCCGACGACGTTACCAGTCGACGGAATCCTCAGTACGATCCCCAAAGGAATGCTGTCTGCGCTCTTGAGGTCGGGATTTGCAGACAGGATATCTGCGACTGTTACGTCGTACCTACGTGCGATGGAGTATAGGGTCTCTCCCTTTTGCACAGCGTGGAAAACCGTCTTTGGTTCCCGGGTCTGCGCTGAAGCATTCACTGTAGACACATTGTCGGGGAGGATGAGTTTTTGTCCCGCCTTGATTCCCTCTCTTGCACCGGGATTAAGCCTATATAGTTCTGCCACCGTTACATTATACCTCAGGCCGATGCGGTACAGTGTTTCTTTCTCCTGCACCACATGCACCTTGGAGCCACTCTGAGCTATGGCGCGCATCCCTCCACTCATCAGGACGAAGAGGAGCATAAGTACGGTGATATGAAATATTCGCTTCATACGTTTTGTAGTTAAGTTCCAAGGCATAACAAGTGCCCCTTCCATTCTAACTTCCAGTACGCAAATATAAACCTTTTTTCGGAAAGAGATCGGGTAGCAATTCTCCTGCACATGTATCCGTGGTGTGTAGCAGTGAAAAATGGTATCTTTGTGGTATAGAAAGAAATAAAAATAGATGAAAGAATTTATACTCACCGAATCCGCAACAAACCGAGCATACCTCGTTGGTGTCATTTCCCAAGGGCAGAGCGATGCCATGATGCAGGAGTATTTGGATGAACTGGAGTTCCTAGCTCATACGGCTCAGATACAGACCGTTCGTACCTTTACGCAGCGTCTCGAGATGCCTAATTCCGTAACCTATGTAGGCAAAGGTAAGCTCGAAGAGATTGCTTCCATGGTAGAGGAGGATGAAGTAGGTCTCGTCATCTTTGACGACGAACTTTCCCCCAAGCAGCTACGCAATATCGAGGCTGCGCTTAAGGTACCTATCATGGATCGTACTAGCTTGATCCTTGATATTTTCGCGAGTCGAGCGCGCACAGCTCATGCCAAGACCCAGGTGGAGCTTGCGCAATATAACTATCTCCTCCCTCGTCTCACACGTCTCTGGAGTCACCTCGACCGACAGCGCGGGGGAGGAACTAACATGCGAGGACCAGGGGAGACGCAGCTCGAGACGGACCGTCGTATCATTCTCGATAAGATCTCCCGCCTTAAGCAGGAACTAAAGGATATCGACAGACAAAAGGCGGTGCAGCGCAAAAACCGAGGGAAACTTGTCCGTGTTGCCCTTGTCGGATATACGAATGTAGGGAAGTCTACCCTGATGAATCTCCTCTCCAAGAGTGACGTCTTCGCCGAAAACAAGCTCTTTGCTACCCTCGACACGACTGTGCGTAAGGTTGTGATCCAAAATCTCCCTTTTCTCCTCTCGGACACGGTTGGTTTCATCCGTAAGCTCCCTACCGAGCTTATTGAATCCTTCAAGTCCACCCTTGACGAAGTGCGTGAAGCCGATCTTCTGATCCATGTAGTGGACGTATCACATCCCGCATTCGAGGATCAGATACAGGTGGTGGAAAAAACACTGGATGAGATTCTTGACGGTGAGAAGAAACCCACTATTCTGGTGTTTAATAAGGTGGATGCCTTCACCTACGAGCAGAAGGATGAGGATGACCTTACCCCTATGACCGCAGCCAACCTCTCTTTGGATGAACTCAAGAGCTCTTGGATGTCCCGCCTTGGTGAGGGCGAAGATGCTTTCTTCATCTCCGCAGTACGTGGTGATGGCATTGATGAGCTTCGCCAGACTCTCTATGGTAAGGTCAAGGAGATACACACCCAGCGATTCCCCTACAACGACTTCCTATACGATACCTACGAGCATCTCATGGAGGAGTAACGTCCTCCGGCTAGAGGGTGCGGGATAGTTCCGGTTCACATTAGTGCGGATTTGAGGAAAGGAATAGTAAGTAGTATCTCTGGAAAAATATTCCTCCTGATGAATGCGAAGGGATTGCTTTTGAGAAGTCCGTAAGGATAAGTCCCCCCCTTAGGTAAGCCGCACCTCACTACGTTTGCTCGAGGTATGTGGGTGTGCCTTGCAGAAAGCTCCGGGTCATCGCTTTGTTGATGTCCCGGAGGTTGTCAGATAAAGCTCTGGGTCATCGCTTCGTCAACGTCCCGGAGCTTTTTGACCGCATGTGCAGGACTTCTATGTGGCTACGAGAACCACTTCGATGAATGTTGTCTCGAAAAGAAGGAATTTTTGGAGATAGGACTCGTCACACGCCGTTACAGAGAGTGTCTCCTCGGGGAGCGTTATATCGGATAGGCTATCGGTGGCATCCGCACTTGTTGTGAGCACCCATAGCGGGTGTGATTATTTCACAGGTCTACGACCAGTGTCTCAAGTGAGGTGTCGGTAGAGAATCGTCCCTCTCGGATCATTTTCCACTCTTTTGAGTACTTGTTATACAGGTCTATGCGGAAGCTTTCTGACCCTAGTCGATCCATGGCTGTCGTTACTCTCCGTACGGTGAGAGCATTGATGTCCGTAGCCGGAGTGTATGTAGGCAGGGAGGTCTGCTTGGGGTTGGGGCTCGCGATGAGGAGGTGGCTTTTCACCAACTTATCCAGCGTGTCGTTGACCACTACTATCGGGAGCTCACACTCCTCCGACAGCAGTTCCGCATTGTACATCACGCCATGGGTACGAAATGACTTGGCGATCTTCTTCATCAGCACTACTGCGATAAAGTCTCTGAATCGTCTGCTGATATTGGCACTCTCACTACGGTACGTGTAGTGTTCTATATTCTGTATGGCATACGCCAGCTGTCCTCCGAATAGTGCAATCATCCATGAGAATTGGATGAAGAGCAATAGCAGCGGTATGGCAGCAAAGCTACCGTAGATTGAATTGTATTTACTTACCCATATCTGTCCCGAGATGTAGAGAAGCTGGAATAGTTGAAAGACCACTCCTGCCAGAACTCCCGCCATCAAGGCCGGGACAAACTTCACTTTCGTATTCGGCATCACCATATATAACACGGTGAAGATAATGGTCCAGATGAAATATGGAGTCACTTGTGCGAGATCCTGTACTAGTGGACTCAGTGAGATATCTCCCATGAATGTGAGATTGCTCAGCGAGCTCATGAAGATATTTGACCCTGACGGTAGTACGATAGCCAGCGGAAGGATGAGAAATCCTGCGAAGTAGCCGAGGAGTCTCTTGCTCATGCTGCGAGACGTCTTGATGTGCCATATCTGGTTGAACACATCTTCCACAGTCATCAACAACATTACCACGGTATAGAAGAGAATCATCACTCCGACAATGATAAGTACACTGCTGTGTATCTGCTCCATGTACGATCGTACGAAGCGTAGTGCTACTGTCAGTTCTTGCTGATGCCCTGGGAAGTATTCGTACAGCTGTCGTTGCACAGAAGCTTGCATTCCGAAGCCCCCCGCTATACTTAGGATTACCGCTAGTAGAGGTACGATTGAGAGCATCGTGGAGTAGGTTAGTGCCGAGGCCTTGAGCGATATGGATCCGGATAGTCCCTCGCGGATAGAGATAGAGATGACCTTAAGGACACGCAGGAGCTTGCCTTTGATGCCAGGCATATCGTGCCCGTAGATACGCCACATCTCTGTGGTTAGGAAGTTTTGCACCCGCACCCCGCGACGAAAGAGACGACCTACCGCCCCCTGTCTCTTCCTCCGTGCACGTGCCCTCTGTACTTTGGCTAAGCGCTCCTCGTATCTACTTGTATTGCTATTGTCCTGCTCCATATTCTACGTGTATGTTAATTGGGTAGGCTTATACTACACTTGTCTCTTTGCTTGTTTCGAAAGTGAGAGAAGGAGAAAAAGGATACAGCCACGAATAAGCCGGGTTCTGTCCCCTCATGGGATTGTGCCACATAGAGAGTGCCTGTCATTAGTCTACGACATGGGTCACCCCATGCCTCTATCGATCTACCCCTCGACATCGGACGAGCCATCCTACTACGTCGGTATACATGATCTTTCCACCCATAATGCGTACTGCGACAGCATATCACTACCTGCCCGGTGGGCTCTAACCCCGCCTTTTCACCCTTACTCCCTCGAGGGGAGCGGTTATTCTCTGTTACGCTAATGTGCCTCACGGCACCTTCCCGTTAGGAAGTATGGCGCTCTGCGTAGCCCGGACTTTCCTCTCGTGTGCGAGGCCGAAGCCCCACTCACCAGCGACAAGCCTCGAGACTGATCTCTTTTTCTTCTCGTCTCTCTTTCTGAGATACAAAGGTACACATTCTCCGCCATTTATTGCCCACAAGTGCGGAGGTTATCCGGAAAGAGGTGTGCTGAGTGCGTCGTTGACGACCCAGAGAACGACGGAGCGATGTTCCGGAGGTTGCCAAAAAAAGCTCTGGGATGTCGACTCATCGATGACCCAGAGCTTTTTGCTCCCTCGAATGTAGTTAGGAAAGCGGGTCTTGTGAAAAAGTGGTGGGGAAAGTGTACCTTTGTACGTATTGGAGAGGGTTTTCGTCGGATCGTAATTAGAACGTTAGGACATATAAAATATGTTGAAGAGATCAGATTTTGAGATTATGGCACCTGTGGGGAGCTGGGAGTCGTTTTGGGCGGCTGTACAGGGACATGCCAATGCTATATACTTCGGGATCGAGGGACTCAATATGCGCGCCCGCTCAGCTAAGACTTTTGATATCGAGGATATGCGTGAGCTGGCTCGCCTGTGCCGTGAGCATGGGATGCAGAGTTATCTGACGGTGAATACAATCATCTATGACGGTGACATGGAGCTGATGCGTAGTATCATAGATGCTGCCAGGGAAGCGCAGGTGTCTGCTATCATAGCCAGCGACATAGCAGCAATGAGCTATGCCTATGAGCAGGGCGTAGAAGTCCATCTAAGTACTCAGCTCAATATCACGAATGTGAGTGCCCTAAAGTTTTACGCCCAGTATGCCGATGTAGTGGTACTGGCTCGCGAACTTAATCTGGATCAAGTGACCGCGATACATAGGGCGATAGTGGAGGAGGAAATCCGTGGCCCTAAGGGTGACCTGATACGCATAGAGATGTTTGCCCACGGTGCGCTGTGTATGGCAGTCAGTGGTAAGTGCTACCTGAGTCTCGGAGAGATGAACTCCTCGGCTAACCGCGGAGCATGCAATCAGATCTGCCGACGTAGTTATGTAGTGACCGACAAGAGTACGGGAGAGGAGCTTGAGGTGGAGAATGAGTACATCATGTCCCCAAAGGATCTGAAGACCATTCACTTCATGAATAAGATGATAGATGCCGGAGTGAGAGTTTTCAAGATAGAGGGCCGTGCACGTGGACCGGAGTATGTACGGACGGTGAGCACTTGCTACAATGAAGCGATAGAATCTTACCTCGACGGTACGTTTGAGGACGACAAGATAGCAAGCTGGGATGAGCGTCTGAGCACAGTGTTCAATCGTGGCTTCTGGGACGGGTATTACTTAGGTCAGCGTCTCGGAGAGTGGACTCACAAGTACGGCTCTTCCGCCACGAGGGTCAAGACGAATGCCGGTCGTGTGGTCAAGTATTACAGTAAACTGGGAGTGGCGGAATTGGAGCTGGAGAGCGGATTCATCCGGAGAGGAGAGGAACTCCTAATTACAGGTCCTACGACGGGAGCTGTCTTTTTCTCTGCGGATGACCTTCGGGTGGAGGATCAGAGTGTGGCTGAAATCGACCAGAAGGGACTACGCTTTAGTATCGCAGTACCCGAAAAAGTGCGCCCCAATGATCGCCTATACGTGATGCGTGTCAAGGATGATGCAACGAATTAATTAACGTAGAAACAACAAATAGATTATGACATCAACGACAAACAAATCTTATCCGCTGCCGACAAAGGAATACCTATTTCTCATCGAGATGAAGGTTCGTGACTATGAGTGCGACCTTCAGGGTGTGGTGAATAACGCCAACTATCAGCACTATATGGAGCACTGCCGACATGAATATCTGGAGACACTGGGAGATAATTTTGGCAAGATGCATGATGATGGCTACGATGCAATGGTGGCAAAGGTGGAGATAGCCTATAAGCAACCACTGCGTAGCGGTGACAGGTTTTGGGTGGGGCTGAACTTGAAGAGAGAGGGAGTTCGATTTGTCTTTCAGCAGGATGTGATTCGTGTCTCTGACGGTGCTGTATGTGCACAGGGTAAGGTGTCTGCCGTAGTAGTGCACAATGGAGAGCTTACACGAGGTGAGTATCTCGATGAGCTTCTCCGTGCTAATGGTGTGATCACGGAATAGGGAAGATATGAACCCTTAGAGAGACATGAGACGACTAACGGAAGAGGAGTGGGCACTCTGGCAGTTGGGTGTGACCGATGGTGTAGGGCCCGCAACGGTGCGCGGATTGATAGACCATTTCGGTTCGGCCACGGCTGTGTGCAGGGCATCGAGAGCAGAGCTGGCGGAGGTCCAAGGGGTAGGGACTCGACTGCAGAATGCCCTCAAGAACCCTTCCGCCCAGACCCATGTGCGAGACGAATATCAGTTGATAGAGAGCGTGGGGAAGCACTCCACTCCTATTTCACCGGTATTCGTAGGACAGGAGGGTTACCCGGAGATACTCAGTCACTGCATGGATGCCCCGATAGTCTTGTATGTACGGGGTACTCTGCCCACCGATCAACCAATGGTTGCTGTGGTCGGAACACGACACTCGACTACGTATAGTGAGGAAGCTCTGAGGCATTTGATAGGGAAGTGGGCACAGCTCTGTCCTGATCTTGTGATCGTGAGTGGCCTGGCGTATGGCGTGGATGCCACTGCGCACTCGATAGCACTGGAGCATGGACTACGGACAGTGGCCGTAGTGGCACATGGACATTATACACTGTATCCAAGCCAGCATGCAGATCTGGCTCGACGTATAGTGGAGAATGGGGGAGCTATAGTGACGGAGTATACATACTATACACGAGCGCTACCGCAGAGGTTTGTGAGCCGCAATCGCATCGTCGCAGGTATGAGTATAGGCACGGTGGTGGCGGAGAGCAGGGCCAAAGGGGGAGCCCTTATCACGGCAGATCTTGCTTTCGACTATGGGCGAGGTGTGTATGCGATACCAGGACGAATCTTTGACGCTACATCGGAGGGCTGCAATCTTTTGATACAGCGCCAGAAGGCGAGTATTGTCAGTGACCCGGAGTCGGTGCTCCGGGATCTCAATATCATCTCTGACCGTGGAAACGGAGCGGGTCAACCACTGCCTTTCGATGATGATGAGGCGGTGGACGATCCGATACTCAACCTGCTGTCTAAGTATGATCAGCTGAGCCTGGAGGATTTGTCGCTACGGTTGGGAGAGACTGTAGCAGCGGTATCGGCACGACTGTTTGAGCTGGAACTGGATGATAGGGTGAGGACAATACCAGGTGGGAGGTATGCAATCAAAACAAAACTCAAGTAACATATGCACAATAATTAACTATGAAGTTTTCATTACGATTTGCACTGTCGATACTGTTCTCTCTGCTTGCTGCCACATGTGCTCGTGCCGGCTGGTTCGGGGATAAATATTCGATGTTCATTCATTACGGACTCTACTCAATCCCCGGTGGAGTGTATGATGGTCAACCCGTTCAGCGTGGTTACTCTGAGCAAATACTGACCTTTGGTATCGGTTTCAGCGACTGGTACGAGGCTTATACACGTTCGTTTACTGCGGAGCACTTCGATGCAGAGGGTATTGTGGAGTTGGCTCATTCCTCGGGGATGCGTAGTATCGTGCTTACCAGCAAGCACCACGATGGCTTCTGCCTGTGGAAAACCGAGACGACGGATTACAATGCTTACACAGGGACCCCAGCGCATCGCGACTTGGTGGGAGAGCTAGCTCAGGCTTGTCATGCTTCGGGAATGAGGTTCGGACTTTACTTTTCCCTCATAGACTGGCATTATCCGGCAGCGATGCCTTTTTCCTCTCACAATGCAGACCTTATCACTCCGGAGCACCATGAGTATAATAAACGACAAGTGCGTGAACTTTTGACCCAATATGGGACGGTCGATGAGCTGTGGTTCGATATGGGATCACTCACACCAGTGCAGAGTAAGGAACTGTACGACCTGGTGAAGGACTTACAGCCTCACTGCATGGTGAGTGGTCGACTTGGTAATGATCAGGCTGACTTCTGTGTAATGCCCGACAATCAGTATCCCGATTATCTAATGGACATGCCCTGGCAGTCCGCAGCGTCCATGTTCGATGAAACGTGGGGCTATCGGTCGTGGCAGGAGCGTGGAAGTGTCGAAGAAAAAGCGGTAGAAAAGCTTACATCCCTCCTTGATGTAGTGAGTAGCGGCGGTAAATACCTTCTCAATATCGGGCCTATGGGCGACGGTTCTGTAGTTCCCTTTGAGTCGCAGGTCCTCCGACGGATAGGCGCTCTTATCGCTCCCATGGAGCGTGCGATATACGACACACGACCAGCCCCATTCCCTATGATTCAGGGGCAGGTACGGATGACGATGAGCACTGATGGTCGCGAACTCTACCTCTTCGTCCCGCGTGGACAGCACGAGGTCGTGGTACCTCCGACAGTGCAACGTCACCGAAGCGCACGTCTCTTGAGCGGTCGACGAGTGAAAGTTCGTAAGCAGGAAGATGGCTCCACACTTATCAGTGGTATTGTAGGAGATGCCCCATTCAACGTCGTCTGTCTCACCTATGACCAACCTCTCCGCGCTGATCTCTCCGCCCTCCTCAAGCGTGATGATCGGCAGAGTATTGAACCTTTCTACGCGCAGTCATCGGGAGATTACTACGCGACTTACCAGAGCATTGTAGGCTATCGCTATCTGCTTCCTGCGGGTAATGACGAGATCGAACTCCACTTCGGGGATGCAGAAAAAGGTCGAAGTATTGATGTCAATGGTCAGATTATTCAACTCACACCCACAGTCTCGTTTACCCACACTTCTGCTCACGTCACTGCTGTCGGATCCCTCCAGATTGCAGATGCACCAGGGCTTATGGGGCGAATCCGCACTCATGAGGAGTACGACTGGCACTCGGCTGATGAGCAGTGGACCGACCCCATTGTCCGCGTGGTGAATACCAAGAGTGGTCTGATCCTCCGACAGGTACTCCATGCCGACCGTGATACAGAGCTACCTCTCGATATAGCCTATACTGAGGGAATGCTTGTGTATCTCAATGGCACCTATATAGACGCTGCTTCTGCCACCAAGGATGGTGGAAAATTACATCTATTATTGCCTCTTCGAGCAGGAGATAATCAGCTCGTCATCAAGGTCTATGCTCGCTTCGGTCATGAGTGTCGACTGCACCTCACACCGCTTACTTCCTGCTCTCGGCACATGATGAGAGTGCCACGACGGCTACTCGTCGTCGAACCCGGCAAATACAATATCCTCGACATCAAGCGCCCTCACGTGTCACCACTCGCCACCCCTGCTCACCTGAGTAACCTTAGGGTCGTAATGGATATGAATCGTACGAAATCCCTCTAAATACCTCCTCAATCCTATAAATCTATAATGACCTACGACGAAACAATCGACTACCTATTTAACCAGTTACCCGTCTTTCAGAACGTAGGTAGCTCTGCATACAAGCCAGGTCTTGATCGTGTAGAGTGCCTTCTCTCTCTCTGTGATGAGCCACACCTTCGACTCAAGACTGTCCACATCGCCGGTACAAATGGCAAAGGTTCCAGTTCCTCGCTCATTGCCTCTGTCCTGCAGGCATCAGGGCTTCGAGTAGGTCTTTTCACGTCACCTCACCTCGTAGACTTCAGAGAACGCATCCGTATCAATGGCGAAATGATTCCGGAGGCTTACGTTACCTCTTTCGTCGAAAGGATGCTTCCACTCATTCCAAGTGATCTCTGTCCTTCCTTCTTTGAGCTAACGACAGCTATGGCTTTTGCCTACTTCGCAGAGACCAAAGTCGATATCGCTGTCATCGAGGTTGGCATGGGAGGGCGACTTGACTCTACCAATGTCCTCCAACCACTCATCAGTCTGATCACCAACGTAAGTCTCGACCATACTGCTTACCTCGGCAATACCCTTGCTCAGATAGCAACCGAAAAGGCGGGCATCATCAAGCCCTACACTCCGGTCGTCCTCGGACGAAGCCGCGAGTCCGACGTTCTCGATGTAGTCACGGGACGAGCTTATGCTGTCAGTGCTCCTCTCATCCTTGCCGACCGTAGTTCAGAGGTGCTGATGTATACTGAATTACCTGACCTCGGTGGTTACTGTCTCACTACAGAGCACTACGGAACCCTTACACTACCTCTCTACGGTGTCTACCAGCTGGAGAATGCACGTGCTGTCCTTGAGGTTGTAGGTCAACTACAGGCAATGGGCTATGTCATTACTCCTGAGGATGTGGCATCGGGATTTCGACAAGTGGCAGCAGTCGGACTAAGGGGACGACTTGAGATCATCACGGAGAAAGACCCTACGACTATCGTGGACACCGGACACAATCCAGGCGCATGGATATACCTCGGAAAGCAGCTACAGGAGTGGCAGACAGCGGGGGGACTCATCTGCCTCCTCGGTATGGCGGCGGATAAGGATGTGGACGTTGTCTTCTCCAATGTCCCACAGGATGCGACCCTCTTCATCACCAAGGCTAAAGGACAACGCTCCATGCCTGCCGATGAGCTGGCACTGCACGCAGAGAGACGAGGTATCCGACACCTCTTTGTCGAACCAGATGTGTATACTGCCTACAATAGAGCTCTCTCCTACGCCCGAGAGCACAGAGTAAGGACATTATTTATAGGAGGAAGTAATTTTCTCGTCGGAGAGCTCCTTTCTGTCCTCCACTGACCTTTCCCTCCATCCCGCTCCCTCTCTCTGAGTATGTATCATGTCGAACATACCGTAGCCCACATCCCTCTCAGGCAATATGTGGAGGAGTATAGGGATTCGGAGCGTTTCATTGGCTGCTGCCGTGCGTGCGACAAGTATGGAGCATGCTGGGCATGTCCACCCTATGATTTCGACACCGAGGAGTATATTGCACCCTATACCGAGGCTTACGTCATTGGTAGTAAGGTTGTCATGGATACCGATACCCTCATCCGTTACACCGGAGATGACGTCATCATCCCCCTTACCTACAAGATCATTGAGCAGGTACGGCATACTGTAGACCCCCAGCTCCTCTGCCTTGAGAGCATTTACTCTGGTAGAGCGTTCTACGCCGGCACTTGTCATATCTGTCCTCTTGGTGCCTGCACTCGGCGTCAAGGCTTACCCTGCATAGCTCCCGATAGAGTACGTCCCTCGCTGGAGGCACTTGGATTTGACATCGGCAAATCCACTACCGATCTTTTGGGTATAGAGCTACAGTGGAGCCGTGACGGCATCCTCCCTGCGTACCTTACCCTTGTGAGCGGATTCTTTGCCACGGAGCTGATCCCCTCCTCCAACCTCGGCATTGAGTTTTACGGAGGGATAGATTCCCGTTATTGATTTCGATGATCGGATGTGTGGCCAAAAAGCTCTGGGTCGTCGAGAAATCAACGTTCCAGAGAAGGAAAAAGAAAGCTCTGGAACGTTGATTTCTCGACGACCCAGAGCTTTTTCCCCTTTTTTCGCGGGCAAATTTTCCCCTTTAGCTTTGAGGTCTTCGTGGGGTCCTTCTGTTCATAGCCAAATGAACACGGCAGGGCTACATCGTACTGGAATGTAACCCTGCCATATTGAATCCGGAATTCCTATGAAGAATGCAGATGACCCTTCTCAGAGAATTCTGGTATTATCTTCGCAGGCTTCACTATTAGCTCCGGGAGTGATGAGCTTATAACCCTTACCATGCTTATTCTGAATCTCTACTCGTTCGTCCTTAGCCAGATGCTTGCGGAGTTTGGTGATATATACATCCATGGAGCGAGCATTGAAGTAAGTGTCTTCGCCCCAGATGGTCTTGAGGGCAAAGTTGCGTCCGAGGAGTTCATTAGCATAGGCACAGAGGAGGTTGAGCAGCTCCGTTTCCTTAGTCGTGAGCTTGGTAGGCTCATCATTTTTGTAAGTAAGTGTCTGTCTCTGTGTGTCGAAGACGTAGTCCCCGATGCTGTAAAACGCCACATCATCGGGCTTCTTATTCTGAGAGCGACGTAGTACCGCATCAATACGCATGGTCAGCTCCATGGTGTTGAAGGGTTTGCGGAGGTAGTCGTCGGCACCAAGTTTGAAGCCCTTTTCGACATCTTCGTTGAGCACTCTGGCAGTGAGGAATATAATCGGCAGTGTAGGGCTGATACCACGGATATCCTCCGCGAGTTCGAACCCGTCTTTCTTGGGCATCATTACATCCAGCACGCAGATGTCCCATGCCGTAGGGTCGGCAGAGAATGCCTCATAAGCACTCTCCCCGTCCTGAAAGAGTCGTGTCTCATATCCCTTGGAGTTCAGAAAGTCACAGAGCAGTGGACCTAAATTTTCATCGTCTTCGCATAGGAAAACTCTTACGTTATCTTCCATCATGATTAATTGTCTTTTTTAAGTGGTAAATGAATAATAAATGTGGTACCCTTGCCGAGTTCACTCTCGGCGTGGATCTGTCCACCATGGAGGTGAACCATGCGAGCGACATACGCCAGTCCGAGCCCGAAGCCCTTAACGTCGTGACGATTGCCGGTAGGGATGCGGTAAAAGCGATCGAAGATCTTCTTTAGGTATTCGCGCTTCATGCCGATGCCGTTGTCTTCTATCTTGATGACTAAGTTGTTGTTTTCGTTCAGCGTCCGTACCGTGATGAGTGGAGGAACCTCAGGCTTGCGGTATTTGACAGAATTGTCGAGGAGGTTGAAGATGATATTGGTCAGGTGCATTTCGTCTCCCTCAATGATAGTCTCCGTGGCACTAAGGTCTACGTCAAGTTCTCCACCGAAGCTCTCAACTTTGAGACTAAAGATGCTGGTGACGTTGATCACGAGTTCCTCCATATCAATGAGCTTGATCTTAAACTTGATTTTGTGATCGTCTTCGTTGAAGAAGGACATCTGCAGGACTTTTTCGATGAGGAGGTTGAGACGGTTTCCTTCAGCTGCAATCGAAGTGAGAGCTTTCTCTCGCGCCTGATCATTTGATATCATGTCGGGATCGTAGAGCATCTCTGTCCCCAGAAGGATGGTGCTGACGGGTGTCTTGAGCTCATGGGTCATGTTGTTGATGAAGTCGCTGCGCATCTCGTCGAGTTTTTTCTGCCGGAAAAGCGAAGCTATGGTGTAAGCGAATGTAATGAAGAGCAGCACCGAAAAAATAATACTGGGAATGAGGAATTCGATAGAACTGGAAATGTACTGTCGCTTGCCGGGGAAGTAGATGCGAAGGAAGTGAAGACGTGAGGGGATGTCGTTCTGGAACATCGCCTGCGTGTACACCGAGTAAGCATCGTCCTGTGGAATGGCACCTGTGCTGAAGAACTTTCGATTGTCCTTATCCACTACCTCGTACAGGTAGGGGATAGTAATACCGGCAGCGGATAGATACTTGGAGAGGTAGGATTCCAACTGCTCGGCGGTCACTCGCTCGTAGATAGGTTTGGAGCCTGACTCCTGGAGTGCTGTCATAGCGAGTTCGATAATGGTCTGTCGGAGAGAATTGTACCTATCGGTATACTGCGACTGCAGGAGTCGGAAGGTCTCTGAGATGCGATCCTCTCGGCGCACGATGCTAGGATTGGGTTTAAGCAGCGGTTTGGGGAGCTGATCGAGTTTAAAATCTGGTTTCATTGGGTCGAAACGGTGTGGGGAGGGTTCCTTGAGGAGATCCTGTACCATGGAGGTAGGATAGCCAAGCTCCTTGTTGACGAGCTTAGCCATCTCGTCCAGCTCGAGGTCATGGTTGACATCGAAGAGGGCCTGTCGTACCGCGTCGTCAAACTGCGCATCACGCGTCTGGTAGACCACATTGATGTAGTTGACCTGCATGTATAGAAGGCCGGAGAAGGCGAGGATCATTACCCCAATGATAAGCCAGATCGAATTCTTCTTCATCGTAAGTACAAAGTACGAGATTATCCCCGAGGTATTAACGTAATAATAGTTAAACTTTCGATGATTAAGTGTTAAATCTTACTTTATTACAATTATTTTGAGTATGTAAAAACAGCAGCAGATATATCACATATCCACTGCTGCTTGTCGAAATAAACTTTCTTGCGTTTCTTTGGTGTTTAATTACTTACTTGCTTATGAACTTACAATATTGATTTACGTCTACCTATTGCTTAGTGGAATATCACGCTCAGGAGTATGATCCAGCCGAGTATCCCGATGATTTTCCATACAGGAGCACTTTTAGAGCGAAGTATCAACCCTATAGGTAGTATAGTGAGGGCGAAGATGCCGCTGAAGGCGAGTAGCACTATGATTAGGATAGAGATGAGGAGCAGGATGCCGGCACCACTGAGTATGGAGGTTTGGAAGAAGTTATCCCAGTATCTTGGATCGTAGAAGTCTCCTGTGGATAGCGTAGTAATCAGCCAAATCAGGCTTAGCCCGAGTGCAAGTGCTACACCGATACCTACGATACTGTAGATAATGTTGCTGCTCCTCCTTTTGCGTTTAGCTGTCGCCTCTTCCTCCGGTGTTTGCGTTTCTGGGGTTTTGCATTGATCAGAATTCTTCCTCCCCTTAAATGATATCCCAAGGTCGTTGAGACGAGAGGAGAGGGTTTGCGCCATCTGCGATGACTCTTCGTTCACTTTCCGCCAGATAGAGTCGGGGTTGACTTGGGTTCCTTCCATTTCCAGACGTTGGTTCACCGTCCTTGCCGTCGGGATGAATATGGCACATGCAATGTAGAGCGTGATGAGGATCCAATTGATGGGAGTGAAAAGTAGCAGGATGAAAATAATGCGTATGAATATTGGATCCAGCCCGGAGTACTTTGCCAATCCTCCAAGTAGTCCGGATATCCACCTATCCATTGGATCTTTGTACATCTTGCGTGTGGTTTGTTCGCCTCTATGGGTCGTGTCATACGGATCGGACGTGGAGTGTGTATGACCGTGCCCTTGCCCACAAAATTCTTCATGGGGGCTATCGTTCGATGTTTGTGCTGTCATCGGTTCATCGAGAATATCCTCCAGCTTTCCCAGTTGGCCCATTGCTTCTTTCGTGATGTCCAGGGTAATTACTTCATGTCCGAGTCGTATCTTGGAGGCAAATATTTCACTCAATCGCTCCTCTATGTCCCCTACGATTTCACCCTCAGGATCTGTAGGGTGGTAGTGAATCTCTATGCTCTGAATGTATGCATTGAGCATATTGTACGCATCTTCTTCGATGTAAAAAGAGCGGTTAGCTAAGTTGATAGAAATGGTCTTCTTCATAGTTCGTCATTCTCTGTATTATTGTCTACTTCTTCAGCGTTTAGTTCGATCACTTCGTCCGAGGGGGCCTCTGCTACTTCTACTACTTGCCCTGTGAGCGATGATGGTAGTTGATGCCATTTTGCATCTGAGGAGTCGAGCTTGCGCATGGAGACTACGAGTTCCTTCCAACTTTCGCTCACGAGGGTCATGAACTGCCGTCCCTTCTCCGTGATGACATAGTACTTACGTGGAGGACCCTGGGTGCTCTCTACCCAGCTGTAAGATACCATACCATCCTTGCGCAGGCGAGACAGCAGTGGGTAAAGTGTCCCCTCGACTACTATGAGATCATTTTCCTTGAGTATCTGTAGCAGATCTGCGCTGTATGCTTCGCGATGACTGAGGATCAGTAGTATACCGTACTCCAGTACCCCCTTGCGCATTTGCGACTTCACGCGTTCTAATGCTTCGTCCATACGGTTTTTGAGTTGTTTTCTATTCTGAAAAATTGTTCTATTATTCTCTTACTCTGCAAATCTACACAATAAATTGGTACTATGCAAAGCAAAATACCAAATGTATTGGAAGTCCACTGATTTTTTAACCATTTCCATTCTCTCCGACGTGTGGGAAAAACGCCTTAGATCAATTATTTTAGGTACCTTTACCCCGCAAAACTTAGACGAGTAGAAACTAAATAAACAATAGATGACATGGCCAGAACAGCAATGAGGGGGGCACTGACCCTCGCCCACAGATACCTCCGAAAAATCAAACTCGAGGACCTCAAGTCATATGCCAAGTACTTCAGTGAAGCGAGCTTCCAAGACAAGCTCAAGAGCGTAGGCACACTCCTTGGCGAAAATATACTTCTTCCGGTTCTACAAGCATACTACGTGCTGCGCTCACCTAATACACCGACCAAGAGTAAGATATTCATCATGGGGGCTCTCGGGTACTTTATCCTGCCTTTGGACTTCATCCCCGACTTCCTTCCCGGGCTCTTCGGCTTCACGGATGACCTCATGGTCATTAGCATTATCCTCAAGAGTGTCAGTGACGCTCTCACTCCGGACATTACCGAAAAGGCACTGAGGGTGTACAACCAGCTCACCTCCTGTACTACCAAGTGCACGAAGCAGGATTCACTGTAGGAAATAATGAAAGTACTATCAATTGCTGACACAACGACGAAATGTCCTATCTAAACTCTACCGACAGACCTAAGGTCACTGTCAACACCTTGCGTAGCATGAAGTCCAAGGGGGAGAAGATTGCCATGCTGACCTGCTATGACTATACATCCGCGCTCCTCATGGATGCGACAGGGGTGGATGCTATCCTTGTCGGTGACTCGGCATCCAATGTGATGATGGGTCATGCCACAACGCTTCCGATCACCATGGATCAGATGATATACCATGCCTCGAGTGTAGTGCGTGCAGTGGAGCATGCTTTCGTCGTCGTGGATATGCCGTTCGGCTCTGTCAATGCCGACGTCCTGGCATCTCTCCACAATTGCATCCGTATGATGAAGGAAACTGGTGCCGATGCCGTAAAGATCGAGGGCGGTGCCGAAATCCTCCCCGCGATTCGCATGGTACTCGCTGCAGGGATTCCCGTGGTGGCGCACTTGGGACTGACACCCCAGTCGGTACACCAACTCGGTGGATACGGTCTACAGGCAAAGGCAGAGGGGGATGCTCAAAAACTGATGTCCGATGCTTGTCTCCTGGATGATGCAGGCTGCTGTGCTCTTGTGCTGGAGAAGATCCCCGCCTCTCTTGCCCGTGAAGTTAGCCGTCGGGTGTCGATGCCTACGATTGGTATCGGTGCAGGACGCGAGGTCGATGGGCAAGTGCTGGTAATGCAAGATATGCTGGGAATGAATGAAGGGTTCAAGCCAAAGTTCCTCCGCTGCTTTGCGCAGATTGGTGCCGAGATGCGCCGTGCTTTTGATAAGTATGCTATGGCGGTAAAGGAGGGAACCTTTCCCTCAGATATAGAAAGCTATTAATCATCTGATTGATGGCGTTGTGCAATGGGTGTTCCAGGAAAATTCCTATTGAGGTATCCGAAAGTTCTGGGAGCTACTGATATCAACCTCCGGGTCGTCGGTTTGACGACCTCCCGCTTCTCTCTCAATCAACCTTAGGGAAGTCGATGAAGCGATGACCCAGAGCTTTTTTGTCCCTTCGTCCAAGAGATCCATAACGAGTACGCCCCGCACCCAGAAGTTATCTGAGCGCGGGGCGCATTCGTTGGTGTCCGTATAGTCTACCGACTAGTTCCGGATTAATGTCCGGAGAGGAGTTGTTTCACGATGTCAGAGATAGTCTTGCCGTCAGCCTTGCCAGCCAACTCCTTGGTCACAGTCCCCATGACCTGTCCCATGCCTTTCATGTCAGTGACACCGAGGCGAGTGATGATACTCTGTACAGCCGTTGTGATCTCCTCTACTGACATTTGCGCTGGGAGAAAACTACGGAATACTTCTGCCTGTGCTTCGTCTTCTTCTGCCAGCTCAGGGCGATTATTGTCTCGGAAGATTTTTGCGCTGTCTTCGCGTTGCTTGAGGAGCTTCCTGATGATCTTCAGCCCCTGCTCGTCGGTGAGATTGCCGTCACTGCCAGCAGCAGTTTTGGCTTCTAGAAATTCCTTCTTGATGCTACGCAGAGCCTCAAGTCTGCCGTGGTCACGGCTGAGCATGGCATCCTTGATGCCGTCGTTGATTGTATCGAATAGTGACATACTGATTATATGTGTGTATGGGGATGTTTATTATTTAGGGTTAGTTGCCGAATCGTATGAGTGTATCGTCCACTTCATCCTCGAGATGTCGGCTGTCCAAGGTGACAGGATCAGGATCATCTGTCGCGAACTCCGGAGCTCTCACGGGCGAAGTCGCAGGCTCTGCAGAGTAGGAGGGTATTAGGGGAACTTGAGCTTCGGACATCTTGCGTCGCTTATTGAGCTCATCCTCCTTACGGAGGAGAGTGGGGGTTTCGGAGATGAAAGCAATGAAGTTATTGTCATCCAGTTCCTGCTCTGTGAATATCGCAGAGTGGTAAGAAGTGTAGCCCGAATTGACCACATCCAGCTCGGGATAGTAGGAGGTGAGCACCTTATTCTCCTCCTCTTGTCGTTCGCGTATTTTCTCTTGATCGTTTTCGCCCGTGTACTCGTCAAGTTCGAGGATAGACTTGTCGAAGCCCGAAGCCAGCAGGGTCACACCCAGCTCATCCTCAAGGTCGTCACGACTACTGAGACCCCAAATAAGGTTGAACTGGTTCTTGATCCTCGCCGTCACCTTATTCAGGTCCTCCATGACTTTATTATTCGGGATATGATCCTTGTGATAGGTAACTTGTATGAGGATAGTAGAGGCTTTGTCAAAGCTGCTTGTATTGACGAGCGGAGAGCTAAGAGCACGCTCCATCGCGACTTTGAGCCCCTCAGCGCTGGTGGCGAAGCCACGCGAAATGATAGAGACACCCCCATTGGAGAGGGTGGTACGGACGTCATTCAGGTCAACATTGATGATGCCTGGCAGGGTGATCATTTCGGAGATGGAGCGAGTACTATTGGTGAGGATCTCATCGGCCTTCTTGAATGCCTCTTCGATGTTGAGGTCCGGATAGACGGAGTAGAGTAGCTCATTCTTCACCACGAGGATTGCGTCCACGTTTTTGCTTAGCTCCTCCACTCCCTTGATGGCCTGTAGTATCTTGACACGTCCTTCGAAGATAAATGGGATGGTCACGATCCCTACGGTGAGGATGCCTTTGTCTTTTGCTATGCGTGCGATGACGGGAGCTGCCCCTGTCCCCGTGCCACCACCCATACCTGCCGTGATGAATACCATCTCGGTGCCATCAGACAGAGCTGCATCTATCTCTTCTCGGCTCTCTTCGGCTGCTTCGCGTGCTACCTCGGGCTTATTACCTGCCCCGAGACCGCGTGTGATCTTCTCACCGAGGACGATCGTATTGGGGACATTGCACTTGTGGAGATGCTGTCGATCTGTATTGCAGAGGAGGTAGGAGACGTGTGGAATGTTTTGGTTGTACATGTAGTTGACGGCATTACCACCACCGCCACCGACCCCTATGACCTTGATGATCGTGGGCTGGTCATCTTTCTTTTCTACGTTTATATTTAGCAGTTCGGTACTCATATTCTTTCGATGCTGTCTGTGCTGTCAATGTGGGATCAGTGGGCTTATGCCTCGTTGCTACTTATGCCACCATCTTCCTCGTCAGAGGGCATCATGTCCTCGAAGAGACCCTTGAGAAAGGAAGAGAATCTTCCCTTTGATTTCTTTTCTCTCCTCTTGTTCTCCCTCGATGAACGAGTGATATTCACGGGTGCTTTGTTTGGGGTGACGTCCTCCATTTCTATTCTGTTGAATAGTGATTCCTGCACGGGATCGTCACTCTCGGTCCCACCCATGAGTTCCCTGTCGTCCAGGAGATCCTCGGGATGAGTATAGTCCCCCTGCTCGTGTGCGGCACGGTGTGTGATGATAGTTTCGTGTGTCTGCTCACTGGCGGTAGGAGCGATAGATGACTGATCTGCATACGGGATCATACTGTAGATGACGTGCCACTCAGGCTTATCCCGAAAGAAGGCACTCGATCCTCCGATATCATGGGTATTGCCCGCAAATTCAACCTCTGTATTCATGGATGTAGCTATGAGTTCCCGGATCTTTGCGAGCTTGCTCCCCCCGCCGGTGATGACGACACCACCGGGAATCTTCTTGTCGGGCAGGAGTTCAAAAACGAATGCTTTCACGTTGTCGATGATCTCGGTCGCACGTGCTTCGACGAAGCGATTAATCTTCAGGAGAGGGAGCTTCTTGGACGTGAGATGATCTGCAGTACGTACTTCTACTTCCCTGTCATCATCGGTATCAGAGATGGCTTCGGCAGAGTTGATTTTAATGCGCTCGGCTTCGTTCATGCTGATGTGTAGCTCTGTGGTGGTGAGGTCGTATGTGATGTTTTGGGCCCCGAGAGGTATAACTCTCAAGCCCAGAAGTCCCCCCTTGTAGTATACGCTCACGGACGTGCATCCGGCCCCCATGTCGACGATAACACTACCGATGCGCTGCTGCTCCGGAGTGAGGAACTTCTCAGCCAGAGCCATGGGTGCAAGGTTCATCTCCACCTCCAATCCGAGCTTGTCTTGTAGCACACTCTGGATGTTTTCCAGCAGTTCGTTGCGTGCGAGGATTAGCTGAACACGTGTCTTGAGACTCAGCCCTTTCATACCCACAGGTGTCGAAGTCTGTGCCCCATTGACATAGTACGAAGGAGTGACTTCCCCGAGGATCTCGTATCGCTCGAGGTTGACGTTTGCCATTTCGTCGAGCAGCTCATCCACATCCGGTTGTATGACTTCATGCGGCTCTGCGAATACGGTCTCCGCCTCGTGCTGCATGCTGTGCAGACTTTGACCATTGACACCCACATACACTCGCGAGATCTTGCAGTTGCCCAACTGCTCCAACTGGTCTAGTAGATGTCGAGCCTTGGAAGCAACTTCTTTGAGGTTCACAATGATGCCTCGTCGTATGCCGGCTTCACTGTCGACTATTTCATGGCCACGGATGGAGAATGTGCCGTCACTACTTTTCTCCACGAGGGCACCCTTAATTGAGTGGCTTCCGAAGTCCAGTAGCGCTACGCTAATGGTATTATCTTGCATCGTTTGTGTCTTTAATATGCTTTTGATTCTTTATATCATTACTCTGTCTTTGTACTGATCGTCCGACATCCCCCAGTCCGACGAAAAGAAGACCAGACAAATATACGGAATTTACATCCGTCCCACACTCTTTGGTGCGACCAATAAATACGTCTGCCTTTCTCTCAGTCAAATGACGTGTAGCCATACATGTCATTAATCTCCTTCTCGTATCGTGATAGGACCGCTTTGCGGATGGTCTTCAGACTATTGGTGAGCAGTCCGTTCTCGACAGAGAAAGGTTCTTTCATCACGATGAAGTGCTTTACTTTCTCATACTCGGCGAGGTCGGACTGGAGGGCTTCTACGTGCTCACGTATAATCGTGTGCACATGAGGTTCGTCGGCGAGGACGGTAATGTCATCGGTGTGCACCTCTATACCTCTTTGCTTCATTGTCTGGATCACCTTGGGCCAATTAGGGTATATCAGCGCACTCACATAGCTGCGCTCCTCAGCGACTACCATAGCCTGTTCTATCGCGATGTCACTGACCAACAATCCCTCTATTATCTGAGGAGCGATGTACTTACCGTTGGCTGTCTTGTAGAGGTCTTTGGCGCGCTCGTGGAAAAAGAGATTGCCCTTCTCATCTATATGTCCGAGGTCTCCCGTGCGGAAGTATCCGTCTGCCGTAAAGGCTCGAGCATCCTCCTCCGGGCGGTTGAAGTATCCTTTCATCACCGTTGGTCCCTTGACCAGAATCTCGCCACCTGCCTCCTCATCTATCTTCACGTCAAGGATGGTTAAGGGTTTGCCGATGGAGCCAAACTCGTAGTCCTTGTGTCGGGCATAACTGACGGTGGCTGTTGTCTCCGTTAGACCGTAGCCGTACACGATGGGAAAGCCCGAGGATAGTAGAAAAGCGTGTATCCTATCTGCCAAAGCCGCACCAGCGGTAGGGAAGAGGAGCCCACGCTCCATGCCCAGCTTCTTCTTGAGCGCCTTGAGTAGCGTGTGGCTGAAGATGTAGTACCTGATTCGCATCAGTGTCGGTATCGGTTTGTTGTGGTGCTTGTAGTCAAAGAGCATCCTACGGCTCATCTCTATGTACGTATTCGTCAAGCGACGTAGCGGGGAAGGAAACTGCTCCAGCTTTTCTCTCACGCCCAAGTACACCTTCTCCCAAAAACGCGGCACGCTGCACATGTAGTGGGGACGAATTTCCTGTAGGCTATCGAGGATGCGCTTGGGGTGCTGATTGACAGCGACTTCTATATTCCTCTGCATACAGACTATAGTCCACATTTTCTCGAATATATGCGTAAGAGGGAGGAAGTTCATGCTCACCCTACCAGCCTTGAGGTGTGGCAGATCCATATGTGCCCGCACAGCACTGAGTACATTGCTGTGCGTGAGGATTACGCCCTTGCTGGCATTTTTGCCACCGCTGGTACCGCTGGTGTAGAGTATGAATGCTGTATCCGTCTCTTGTGCAGCCTCTCTTCTGCGTTCCACCTCCTGTGCGTAGTCGTCCTTGCGTCCCATTTCCGAGAGCGTGGCGAAAGATATTGTCGTGGTGTCGTCATCCTTCAGGACAATGTGAGGAGATAACGTCACTATCCTTATCCCGAGCTCCTGACGTAAGGGGGTCGCTGTATCATACTGAAGCTGGTCGCCCACGAAGATGAATCTCAGCCGAGCATCCTCCACGATGTAGCGTACCTGTGCGGTCGAAGAGGTCGCATACAGGGGAATGGTGTATGCCCGTACGGCGTGCGCAGCGTAGTCGGTAACCAGGAACTCCTTCATGTTCTCTGAGAAAATCCCCAGTGGCTCTTGGATCCCCAATCCCAGCTCCACAAACGCCCGAGCTATGCGCTCTACCTCCTCCCCGAATGCCTGCCACGTGACAGGATACCACTTGCCGGACTGATTGTCACGGATATGCAGACACGTCCTTTCTCCGCACTGATTCATACGACGTTGAGGCAGGTGAGAGAGTGGTTCGATAGCAAAATGATTTGACATATCTTTCTTGATATTTGATGCTTGTTTGTCCTGTCCGAAAAAATAGGAGGTGATGCTGTATTTGTCTGCAAGTTACAAAAAAAACAAACAGGTCGGAAATGAAAGCTTCTTGTATTGTTTTCCCAGAGCTGTTATGGTAGGAATTCTGGAGCTTGTTTTCGGGGTATCCGCCCCTTTTGTTTTCTTTCTCTGGGTCATCGATGTCCCGATGTTCCAGAGCTTGTGAAATGTTTCTCTGGAACGTCGCTTTGCCTTTCTCCGGGACCTTTTTTGAGGAGGAATTTGGAATGGGAATAGGAAGAAGTGAAGAGGTGCGGATTTTCCTCTGAGGAAGCTGAAAGTAGAGTGTCCGGAGCTGCGCTGTAGGAAGGCTCGTCGGAGTGAGGCGTGTCTTCGGGATTGTGTTTCGGGATTGTGGAGTGTGGATTCATGTGATGAAGAGGATGTGGGCGGAGATGCCTTCTGTCCCCGAAAGGCACTGAATTATGGATATATTTGTGTATTTTTGTGGGCGTGGGAGGTTGTCGCAGGCGGAGCCTTCACATACATTATACGTAAAGTGGACGAATATTATAAGACCAAATTAACATACAACACTATCATGAACCAACGCAGACTACTTCTGATCAGCAATTCAGCTTCTCCCGGCGAGAAGTACCTCGAGCGTCCCGCTGAGGATATAGCAAACTTTTTCGGTGAAGCCAAGGACGATGTCGTGCTCATCCCCTATGCAGCAGTGACGTATTCATTCGACGAATATGTGGATAAGGTCAATCGTGCTCTGGAGCATTTGGGCGTACGAGTACGTGGTGTACATCAGTGTAGTGATCCACGTGAGGCCATCCGGAGTGCCAAGGGGATATTTGTCGGAGGGGGCAATACCTGGCAGCTGCTCAACATGATGCAGGAGCAGGGGCTAGTGGAGGTCATCCGTGAGGAGGTAATGGCAGGTAAACCCTATGCGGGTTGGAGTGCCGGAAGCAATGTGGCTTGTCCCACGATCATGACGACCAATGACATGCCTATCGTACAACCTCGTACGATGAATGCACTGGGATTGGTGCCCTTTCAGATCAATCCCCATTACCTTGACGCTCACCCCTCGGATCACGGTGGCGAGACCCGCGAAATGCGCATACAGGAGTTCACCATCGCTAATCCCCATACCTACGTAGCCGGACTGAGGGAAGGATGCCGCTTCGTGGTGGAGGGTGATAGGATGACCCTGAGGGGAGAGAAGTCTGTGCGTCTTTTTAAGCACGGTGAGGCGATTCGTGAGGTTCCTCGCGAGGAGGATTTCTCTTTCCTCCTTCGGTCATAAAAGTCCTCAGTGGAGATTGAACAGCGAGATACTGTGAATATAGGCATGGGGGAACGGTAGTGCTCCCGGCAGAGATGGCTATGGTAGAGAAAAAAAAGTCGCAGGATACAGATCTGCAGTACGACCGAGAGCTGCGCGCGTGTAGAGAGCTTTTCGCCAAGAAGTTTCGTGACTACGGAGCATCTTGGCGTGTGATGCGTCCTACTGCCGTGACAGATCAGATTTTCATCAAGGCTCAGCGCATCCGCTCCATACAAGAGCTGGGTGAGCAGCTGGTGAATGAGGGAATCCACGGAGAGTTCGTCGGTATTGTGAATTACGGTATCATGGGGCTGGTACAACTGGAGCAGGGTTACACCAACAACCCGGAGCAGATGGATCGTGAGCAGATGATGAAGTGGTACGATGACTATGCAGAGAAGGCTCGTGCTTTGATGCAGAAGAAGAACCATGACTACGGAGAGGCTTGGCGAAGTATGCGGGTCAGCTCCCTTACGGACATCATCCTCCAGAAAGTATATCGTACCAAGCAAATAGAAGACAATAGAGGTACCGTAAGCGTGAGTGAGGGTATAGACGCCAATTACTTGGATATGATCAACTATGCGCTCTTTGCACTCATAAGACTGAGCGAAGGGCAGGACGAAAAGGCGTGAAAGAGCGAAAACTAATTATTCCGGAGACACTGATGCAGTCAAGGATTACGAGGGGACTTGTGGTCATGGCTCAGTTGATGCTGGGAGTACTCTTTGTCTTCTCTGGCCTGATGAAGGGAATAGATCCCATGGGCACAGCCATCAAGATAGGGGAGTATATGTCCAATTTTGGCTTGCCGGTGGAGATGTCTCTTTCCACAGGATTGGCTGTCTCTCTCAATGTATTTGAGGCACTGTTGGGTGTCTGCCTGCTCTTCGGAGTGAAGCCTCGTCTGACCACCATTCTTGCCCTCGTGCTTATGGTTCCGATGACACTCCTGACACTGTACATCTTGGTATTCAACCCCGTGAGTGATTGTGGTTGCTTCGGTGATGCGCTCAAGATCAGTAATGGTGCTACCTTCGCTAAGAACGTTATAATCCTGCTCCTGATTCTGCTTACACACTACCGCCACAAGTACATGTGGCGAGCACTTGGCTGGCAGGCAGATGTGCCGATCGTGATCACTGTAGGCGTCCTCTTGTCGTACTTTAATGTCTATCCGCTCATCAATCTCCCTGTGCTCGACTTTCGTCCCTACAAAGTGGGATCGGACTTGAGTGAGCTGACGACGGGTGGAGCTCAGGAGGGGGAATATGACTATCGCTTCGTATATGAAAAGGGAGGAGTGGAGAAGGTCTTTTCGATCGAAGAGATAGAGACGCTGGATGACACATGGAGCTATGTCCGTGATGAGACGGTAGAGATTACTCCGCCAGTATCGGCACCGGGAGCAGACTTTGTCGTCATTGACAGTGATGGGATGCCCCAGACGGAACTGCTGGCTCGACCCGAAAAGAATGCACTCCTTTTCATCGTTAATGACCTCGCAGATGCGTCACCAGAGGATATGGAGGTAGGAGAGCGCCTACAGGAGTTGACGGGAATGCCTGTGACGCTGGTGGCAGGCAATAGCTTCGACGAGATCCACAGCAAGCAGAATGCTCCGAAGAGTGCGCCGTTTAGCAAGTTTTACTTCCTCGATCGTACTACAGCGAGGACGGTGATTCGTGCTAATCCGGGGCTCCTCGTGATAGGACAGGGCAGGATAGCACGCAAAGCATCGGTAGCACAGGTGAAGAAACTGCTGAGGAATGAGGATTTTGTGCAGAATCCTTATCGGATGATGACGGCGTGTGAACTCAATAGTGGCAGGTGGTGTGTATTCGGACCTCTGGCACTTGTACTCGTAGTTCTCTTGGCATTGACTATTAGGAGGAGAATATAAAATTGAGAGATTCAACACATACACATAAAAAGAAACATTAGATTAGGTAAACAAAGAACAACCATGAGAAAGAACATTGTAGCAGGCAATTGGAAGATGAATACCACGCTTGATGAAGGTATTAAATTGGCCAATGAGGTAAAGACCTCTGTAGTGGGTAAATCCCTCAACTGTGAGGTGATCCTTGGGGTACCTTTTACCCACCTTGCGTCTGTAGTCGGTGCCGTGAAAGGTTCGGCTCTTAAGGTAGCAGCAGAGAACTGTGCAGCAGAGGATAAGGGAGCATACACTGGGGAGGTATCAGCAGCTATGGTACGCTCTACGGGAGCTGAATATGTAATACTTGGTCATAGCGAGCGCCGTCAGTATTATGGCGAAACCTCCGAGATCCTTGAGAAGAAAGTACGCCTTGCTCTCGCTAATGACCTCAAGGTTATCTTCTGCATCGGAGAGGTGCTCGAGGAGCGTGAAGCAGGCGAGCATTTCGATGTGGTGGAGAGGCAGGTGGCAGATGCACTCTTCGGGTTAACCGAAGCAGAATTTCGCCAGATTATCCTCGCGTACGAGCCGGTGTGGGCTATCGGGACAGGCAAGACAGCAACGAGTGATCAAGCGGAGGAAATCCATGCACATATCCGTAAGGTTGTGGCTGGGAAGTATGGTGAAGCTGTAGCCGAAGACACCACAATCCTATATGGAGGTAGCTGCAATGGCAGCAATGCGAAGGAACTTTTCGGGAAGATCAATGTGGACGGTGGACTCATCGGAGGGGCTTCTCTTGCTGCAGATAAGTTCCTGCCCGTGATCGAAGGCTTCGACTGCTAAGGATAGGATCTTGATTTATCAACTTAGGAGCACTCTGGTGGTTTAGGAGCGTCATGAGCTTGCAGATCTCCGGAGTGCTTTTGTTTCTTCATGGAAGTATTCATGACACAATGGCATTGCTTGGATTCGGAACTTCCCGTGCTCACTGGTGGCTGTAAGACAAAGTTCAATCCCAAACGATTAGAGGTTCGGCAGGGATACAGTGAAACAGCGGCAATACGGTTGATGAATGTTTCTTAGTGCAAAATTAAACTTAGACTCTTTATGATGAAGAATAGAATAATGACAGGAATACTTCTCCTCGCAGCTTTGGCATCCTGTTCGCCTAAGGATGGGGGTACTACCTCTTCCTTTCTTCCCGATGACCTCACTGCTTTCGTTGATCCTTGGATTGGTTCGGGAGAGCATGGTCATGTGTTCGTGGGAGCGAATGTCCCTTTCGGTATGGTACAGCTGGGACCTACAAGTGTTCTCGAGGGTTGGGATTGGGTCAGCGGCTACCACTACAGTGACAGTACGATTCTCGGCTTTTCTCACACCCATTTCAGTGGCACAGGGATAGGCGACCTCCTCGATGTTACCCTCATGCCGGTCGTAGGAGATGTTACCTATGCTCGTGGCACCGTCGATGACCCTTACAGCGGTCTTTGGAGCTATAGTCGTAGGAGTACCGAGGTGGTGGAGCCGGGCTACTATTCTGCGCATCTCCTCCGCTACGGTGTTGATGTCGAACTCACTGCCACCGACCGTGTCGGCCTCCACAAGTATACATTCCCCACCACAGACATGCCAACCTCCGTGGTCATTGACCTGGAGAATGGAGGAAATTGGGACAAACCTACCGAGTCTTTTGTGCGCAAGGTGAGTGATGATAAGCTCGAGGGTTACCGCTTATCCACGGGCTGGGCTAAGGATCAGCGTGTTTACTTCGCGATCCAATTCTCCACTCCCCTCACAAGTGTAGAGGTTATAGCTGACGGCAAGGGTATGCCCGACGAGCATAAGGGAAAGGCCGTCTATGCCCGTGCCGACGTGTCCGTAAAGAATGGTGAACCGGTGTATGTAAGGGTCGCTCTCTCACCTACCTCCATGGAAGATGCGTGGGCAAATATGTCTGCTGAACTTACGGACTTTGACTTCGACAGAGTACGCCGTGAGGCAAAAGACAAGTGGTCGAATGAGCTTGATCGTATCCGCATTGCTACCGCCGACACCGCCATTCTGCGTACATTTTACACTGCTATGTATCATGCGATGATGGCTCCTTCTACGTACGCGAATGCGGACCATTCGTACTTAGGCTCCGACTTCCGAAAGCATGCTGACCCGGGGTACACCACACGTACTACCTTCTCTCTCTGGGACACGTACCGTGCAGCGCATCCTCTCTATACGCTCATCCATACAGATATGATGCCCGATGTCGTGGGGTCTTTCCAGGCGATCTATGATGAGCAGGGGAAACTCCCAGTATGGCACTTCTATGCAAATGAAACCAATACTATGGTCGGAAATCCAGGGATCCCCGTTCTTGCTGATGCGGTACTTAAGGGCTTTGTCAGCGATCCCGAGCGTGCCTATCAGGCGATGAAAGCCAGTGCTATGCTTGACGAGAGAGGGCAGGCAGCACGCAAGGAGTATGGTTATATCCCCTACGATACTATGTTTGAGAGCGTAGCCTATGACATGGAGTATGCTATAGCTGACTGGGCGGTGGCACAGGTGGCGAAAAAGCTTGGTCACGAGGAGGATTACGCCTACTTTCTTGGTCGCAGTAAGAGCTATCAGCATCTCTTTGATCCCGTCACGGGATTTATGAGGGGCAAGAGTAAAACTGGTCAATGGAACGAGCCTTTCGATCCCTACCACTCCAACCACCGTGGCGATGACTACTGTGAGGGCAATGCTTGGCAGTACACTTTCCTCGTCCCTCACGACGTGCATGGTCTCGTCAAGTGCTTCGGGAGCTTGGAGAGCTTCCTCTATAAGCTCGATAGCCTCTTCGTTGTATCTTCGGAGGTCTCTGGTGACATCGCTTCGCCCGATATCTCCGGTCTGATAGGACAATATGCTCATGGCAATGAACCCAGCCACCACATACTGTATATGTACTCGGCTCTCGGACATCAGTCCAAGGCTGCCCCCCTGATCCGTCGAGTGCTCTCCGAGATGTATGGCGACACCCCTGCTGGTATCAGTGGCAATGAGGACGTGGGGCAGATGAGTGCGTGGTACATCCTCTCCGCATTAGGTATATACCAGATGGAACCCGCTGGAGGACGCTACTACTTCGGTACTCCGATCGTAGATGCCGCTGACCTGCGGGTGCGTGACGGCGTATTTAGCATACGTGTGCACGACAATAGTGCCGACAATATCTACATACAGAGGATTACTCTTAATGGCGCGGAGTACACCGAGCGTTATCTCGAGTATGAGGATATAGCTAAGGGTGGTACAGTGGAGATCTGGATGGGAGCGACTCCTCGTGATTTCTGAGGAGAATACGCCACATGCTACGACCTCCCGACAGATGAACGAAAAAAAAGCTCTGGGTCGTCGACACTTCGATGTCCCGGAGCTTTTCTCAGAGACCTCTGGGACTTCGGTTTGTCGACGACCCAGAGCTTTTTCGAGCTGACATGCGGACACTGCATGGAATGTGTACCATGCGTCGAGATGAACTGTATAGGTGCAGGATGACTGATGATGACAGTAGATAAATCACCCGATGATAGAGAAATACACCGATGGAAAGCAAACAGAGAAAAAAGCTAGTTGTTCTCACAGGTGCGGGGATGAGTGCAGAGAGCGGAATATCCACGTTCAGGGATGCTGATGGACTGTGGGAGCAATATAGAGTTGAGGACGTGGCTACGCATGACGCTCTATGTCGGAATCCTCAACTGGTGACCTCCTTCGCCAACGACCGCCGTGAGCAGTGTGCTGCTTGTGTCCCCAACCAAGGACACCTCCTCCTCGCAGAGCTGGAGCGAAAATATGATGTCGTGATCATTACCCAGAACATAGATGATCTGCACGAGCGTGCGGGGAGCACTCAGGTGATACATCTGCATGGTGAGCTGATGAAATGCTGTACCCTCGCTGATCCCGACATCCCGCTTCCTCTGCCTGGTGGAGCCCTCCGGTGGGAGTGGGGCACGAGGACAGAGACAGGAGAGATGATACGCCCATTCATTGTCTACTTCGGGGAGGCTGTCCCACGCATGGGTGATGCCATACGAGCGTGTGCTGATGCTGATATATTTCTGATCATCGGTACCAGTCTCAGCGTTTATCCTGCTGCCGGCTTGGCTGACGTGGTACCACAAGGCATTCCTAAGTACGTGATCGATCCTCATCCGGTATCTACAGGCAGTGACTTTCGGCACCTACAGATGGGAGCATCGGAGGGCATGAGGACAATGGTGTCCATGCTGGAGTGAAATACTTTTTTCCATACACGACTGAATAATGAATATGTCTCCAAATAGAATGGACTGGGAGCGACTCATCAGTGACCGGAGATTTGGGCTCGAGCATTATGAGTCTAAGCAATCTACCCGTACCGACTTCCAGCGTGACTATGATCGACTGATCTTCTCTGCACCATTCCGACGATTGCAAAATAAAACCCAGGTATTCCCGCTGCCGGGTAAGATTTTCGTGCACAATCGTCTCACCCATAGTCTGGAGGTCTCCTGTATCGGACGGTCGCTGGGCACACAGATAGGTAAGGAACTCAAGATGAAGAACCCCCACCTCTCCTTCGATCACGCAGACCTCGGCGCGATTGTATCTGCTGCATGTATCGCTCACGATATGGGCAATCCCCCATTTGGTCATGCCGGAGAGCGTGCTATCACAGCCTACTTCAAGGAGGGAACGGGAATGCGCTGGGAGGAGCAGGTACGTCAGGAAGGAGGACGCTGGGAGGACTTTGAGTCCTTTGAGGGTAATGCCAATGCGATCCGACTGTTGACCCACTCATTCAAGGGGCGACGAGACGGAGGTTTCGTCCTCACCTATAGCACACTTGCATCGATAGTGAAGTACCCATACAGCTCTTTGCATGGGAGCAAGCATAAGTTTGGTTTCTTCGAGACAGAGGAGGAGAGCTACACCCGCATTGCTGATCATCTGGGGATTCTGCGTCTCTCCGACGATGAGGACGGGGTTGCTTTTGTCCGTCATCCACTCGTCTACCTTGTGGAGGCTGCGGATGATATCTGCTATCAGATCATGGATCTCGAGGACGCTTATAAGCTCAAGATCATCGGCAAGTCCGAGTGCGTATCTCTGATGATGGATTTCCTTACCGACGACCAAAAGAAGGGCGTGGAGCATGTACTCGCGCGGGTGACAGACGACAATGAACAGATCGCCTACCTGAGGTCTACCTGCATAGGAACGCTGGTAAATGGGTGTATTGATAGTTTCATGAGACACGAGGAGGAGATACTACGTGGTCGGATGACCGAGTCCTTGGTCTGCTCGTTGCCGAGCCGCGAACTGGACGCTTACCGTGCTGTACAGGAGGTCGCGTACCAGAAGATTTACTTCGCCAAAGAGGTGTTGGATATTGAGTTTGCCGGGTATCGTATTTTTGAGTTTATCCTTGATTCCCTCATTGAAGCCCAACTTAACCCCCACAAGGGGTACTCAAAGCTATGGTTCGGACGTATTCCTCCCCAGTACGACCTGCAGCGAGATACCCTGTATGGAAAGATTCAGACTGCCCTCGACTATGTTAGTGGCATGACAGATGTCTATGCCCTTGACCTCTACCGCAAGATTACCGGAATCAGTCTTCCGGGGCTCTGACCTCTCCTTTTCTTTCTCTTCCGTAGATACACAAATCCCCCTCTCGACCATCGAGTGGGGGATTTGTGTATCCTTTGATCAACATGAGTTTGATCTGAGAAGACTCTCCCGAGGGATCAATCTCTATCATCATAACCGTGTGATCATATCTTTCATGTGGATGGGCAGTTAGAAAGCTCTGGGTCATCGCGATTTCGACGACCCGGAGCTTTCCTCAACAATCTCTGGGACATCGATCGGGCGACGACCCGGAGGTTTTACAGGGCATAGCCCAACATGACTCTGACGAGAACGTTACTCCTTGCGGTGCTTATCCTTGAGTCTTTCGAGCTGCGGTTCGAGGGCTTCGCATGCCATGGTTACGGCTTCTTCGAAAGAGTCCGCCTCCTTCTCCGAGAAGATATCTGGACCTTTCACAGAAAGGGTGATACGTGCTTTCTTATTTTTAGAGGCTTCGGGTTTCGTAAGGGTGAGTACCACAGCAGCATTAATGATATCGGCGTAAAAACGCTCCAACTTCGTTACCCGTTTTTCTACATACTCTTTCAGTTGTTCACTTGCGGAGAAGTCGATATTTTGAATCTTAATATCCATAACTCACATACGTTTTTAAGGGTTATTAATATCTGTTCTACAGCATTGCATCTCATCGGATGCTGTAGGTCAAATATACGGTTTATTTCCGATAGGCTCCAAGTCTGAACCCTACTTTTTCTCCTCCTTTGTCTTCGCTCGTGGGTGGGCATTGTATACCTTTTTGAGTTCTTCGAATGTCGTATGTGTATATATGGATGTGGTGCCTATCCCCTCGTGTCCTAGCAACTCTTTGACACTCATTAGGTCGGCGCCGTGATTGAGGAGAGCTGTGGCGAAGCTATGACGGAGGACATGCGGACTCTTTTGGCTGTACTGATCGAGTGGCTGCAGTGCTGTGGTGACGAGTGTGTAGAGTGCTCTTGCTGTCATTGGCTTTCCCTTGTCCGTGAGGAGGAAAACATCACTGTTCGGATTCAGGGATGTACGGTAGTCGATGTACTCTATGAGGCGTGTTCGTAGAGCTTCACCAAAGGGGATAATTCGCTCTTTTCTGCGCTTGCCCAAGACTTTCAACTGCATTGACGTAATGTCTACATCCTGCACTGTGAGTCCTCGTACCTCTGCCGATCGCATCCCGGTTTGGAAGAGGAGGTCAACGACAAATGCCATTTCACGATATTTCTTCCTGTTTTTCTCTTGTTCTTCCTGCTCCGCATCCCGGTACAGCTGTTCTATCCTATCCGTGAGGGCTTCGGCGTTGACAAAGGTGGGGAGATCCTGAGACATCTTTGGCATTTGCACCGCGGCGAAAGGATTATGTTCTACCAGTCCACGCTTGAGGAGATACCTGTAGAACGTTCGGAGTGCTGACAGTCGTCGGTGTGTCGTGCGTGGTGAGTCGCCCGATTGCATGAGCTTCATGGCACTTTTACGGGCACGGCGGTTGTCCACGCTACTGACGAAAGCGATCAGTTTTTCCTCTGTATCTTCTGCGTCGCTTGGCGCATACTCCTCCAGTCCCAACCACCGCTCAATGTCGGAAGTATATGCCAGTATAGTGTGCTCCGAGTCCCCTTGCTCATATCGCAAGTACTCCTTGAAGTCGTCTACGATACTACTCATTTTTTGCTAACTGATTATTGTGCAGAAAGCCCAAGGCACCGTACAGACTGCACCTGTAGGAGCCTTGGGCTTACGATTAGTTATACTTGGGGCAAAGAGTTTTATGCCTTCTTGCCTTGGTTAGCTACAGCTTCCATGAGTTTCTTGATCTCCTCAGGGTCTCCTACGAAGTAATCATTCACTAGTTTCATGCCGTTGCTCTCGTCGAATTCAAATACATAAGGTATACCGGTCGGAAGGTTTAGCCCGATGATGTCTTCGTCAGAGATGTTCTTCAGTACCTTTACAATCCCACGAAGACTGTTGCCATGTGCCGCTACGATGATATCGTCGTGCTCCTTGAGGCTGGGGAATATTACCTGTTCCCAATAGGGGATAATGCGTGCAACGGTTTCCTTAAGGCTCTCGGTCAACGGAAGATCTTCGCGTGCGACGCCAGCATATCGAGTGTCTACCAGCGGCGAACGATCGTCGTTAGCTTCCAGTGGTGCTGGTGGAACATCGTAGCTACGACGCCATATCTTCACCTGATCTTCTCCATACTTCTCGGCAGTTTCAGCTTTGTTAAGTCCTTGGAGCATGCCGTAGTGCTTCTCGTTGAGACGCCAGCTCTTTTCCACCGGAATCCAGTCGAGATCCATAACGTCAAGGATATTGTTAAGGGTCTTGACAGCACGCTTAAGATAGCTGGTGTATGCTTGGGTGAAGTGAAACCCTTTCTCCTTCAGCTGCGCTCCGGCCCTGCGAGCTTCCTGTACGCCTTGCTCCGTCAGATCTACATCGGTCCAGCCGGTAAATCTATTTTCTAAGTTCCACTGACTCTGTCCGTGGCGAGTAAGTACTAATCTCTTCATTTTGTCTTTTCTTGTGCTTTAATGAATAAATAAATCTTTCTTCCTAATCAACGATTAAACTATACTGTCCTGCCCACTGTATTCTCGTCCGAGTATTCAGTGGAGGATTTTACTTCCTTCGTTCTGCGACGTAGTCACACAGTTGTAGTAGCAAATCTCTGCTCTCGCTGAGGGGTAGTACCCGTCCCAGGATCTCCTTGCTCTCTTCTATGAGTGCACGCATCTGTCCTTCCGCATACTCAATACCGCCGCTGCGGATAGCAAAGTCAATGAGGTAGCTAATCTGCTCATCGCTAAGAGCACGGTGTCTCAGTATCTTTTCCGCCTTCTGTGCATCCCGACCTCCTTGTCTAAGGGCATAGATGAGTGGGAGCGTTACCTTGTGCTCGCGGAGGTCGTTGCTTGATGGTTTCCCCAGCTGAACAGTAGGCTTGTAGTCAAATATGTCATCCTTAATCTGGAATGCCAGCCCCAGATTCTCTGCACCTTTCGCCAGCTCCTGCAGGTGATTGGGGTCATCCTGTCCTGCAAGGATAGAGCCGATCTCGGCACTTGCCACGATCAGTGATGCAGTCTTGCGGTTAATGATCTGAAAGTACTCTTTCTCAGAGTAATTGCCCAACTCTGCTACATCGGCTTGGAGTAGCTCACCCTCGCTGAGCACACGTCCCAAGTGGGCGAGACGCCCTACCACACTCATTTCTCCCGTCATCACAGCCTGTAGTACAGCATTGGCGAGGATGTAGTCTCCGAAGAGTATCGCTTTTTGGTTGCCGAGGAGGGCATTCATTGAAGGGGTTCCTCGGCGCTCCATGCTCATGTCCACTACGTCGTCATGTATCAGCGTGGCAGCATGCAATAACTCCACGAAAACTGCTCCGCTGATGATCCTGTCCGTCAGGGGAGTGTACGACGACGCCACGAGCATTAGCACTAGTGGACGGATCCGCTTGCCACTACTGCTCGACATGTGATGCAGGCCTCGCACTATCGTAGGCGACACACTATCGAGAGCTTCGAGGTACAGCTCATCGAACCGTGCCATGCCGGCCTCGACGTGAGGAGGAAGGTGGTGGAGAAAATTGCTACCCATAATTGACACAAATTTAATGATTTTTCTCGATATACAATATGCCACATTGTGTGTCTAGAGAGTTCTGAGTTTCACCCTTAGACGGCATCCCTTTCCGTGGCAGCGATTGAACCCTCCAGCAAAAAAAGAGTGTCGCCGTTAACCCACGGATTTGCCCGAAAGATTAGTGATTTCGCCGGTACTCCTATTGTATTCGAGGCATTGGAGTGTTAGTCGTCGATGTACTGGTAAAATGTTATGGAGCGTGGTCCTACTCTATATAGAGTAAGATCATTCTCTATATAGAGGACGGTCATGCTCTATATAGAGTAGGATCATGCTCTATAGATTTTGACCAGAAGCATTGGGAAATTAGGAGCGAGAGGGGTGATTCTATTGGTCGTGGCCGTTTCGTAACTCAATCGTCGCAAATACTTAATATTAATATAGTGCGAATAGCATTAAAAATGTGTAACTTTGCAAAGGTTTAACGGCGAACCTCTTAAATTCTCCTAAAACCTAACGAGGTAGAATCAACAGCAAATAATGTTTTTATAACTCAAATCATCCGTCTATGAACAAGAGATTTTTACTGGCACTCTTTGTGCTTCTCGCATTGATGATTGCGACCTCTGCTTCTGCTCAGGTGACGACATCCAGTCTACGAGGTCACGTGACCGATGGTAAGGACGTCCTTATTGCAGCATCAGTACAAGCTGTACACATGCCATCTGGTACGAAGTACAATGCGTTGACCAATGCCAATGGTGACTTCTTCATCAACAACATGCGTATCGGTGGGCCATATACCGTTACTATCTCTTTTATCGGTTACTCCAACCATATAACCAACGACATCGAACTTACTTTGGGGGACCCTTTCATCCACAATGTAGTGATGAAAGAGGATGCCGAAGTCCTCGGAGAAGTCGTGGTGACAGCCGAGAGTAATAATCCCGTATTCAATAGCGCACGCACGGGAGCAATGACTGCAATCAGTGCCAAGGAGCTCTCTGAGATGCCCACGGTGAGCCGTAGTATCACAGACTTCACCCGTCTGACTCCACAGGCGATGGGTAGCTCTTTCGGTGGTCGCGACGGTCGTATGAATAACATTACTATCGATGGTGGTGCTTTCCGCAACAACTTCGGTCTCTCCGATAATCTCATGCCCGGAGGTTCTGCTCAGCCGATCTCCCTTGACGCTATTGAGGCTGTGAGTGTCAATATCGCTCCATTCGACGTGCGCCTCTCCGGCTTTACAGGGGCATCGGTAAATGCTGTGACTAAGAGTGGTACCAATGCATTTCGGGGTTCTGCATATACCTATCATCGCGGCAAAGGGATGACCGGTAAGAAGGTCGGGGATATTGAGGTCGCTAACTTTAGAGACGCTAATGAGCAGACCTATGGGTTCTCTGTCGGGGGGCCTATTATCAAGGATAAGCTTTTCTTCTTTGTCAATGCTGAGTATGGCACCGAGGTTAAACCTTATATGGGATTTCACCCAAGCACGGACGGTGTTGCTAAGAAGGGTGAAAATATTTCCCGCACGACCGAAGCAGATCTTCAGACCATGAAGGACTTCCTCATGTCTAGGTACAATTACGATGCAGGTGAGTACAAGAACTTCCCGTCAATGGATCAGAAGAATTACAAGATCCTTGCCAAGATTGACTGGAATATCAATGATAATCACCAGCTTTCTCTTCGCTATAACTACTTGAATAACAGAAGCACTTCACTCACCAGCAGTACGTCAGGTCCTTTCCGTTTTTCCTCTGGTCGTATCTCGGAGTATGGAATTGCTTTCTCAAATTCATTTTATACCAATGAAAATGTTATTCATGGTTTCGCAGGTGAGCTCAATAGCAAGTTCGGCTCAGAGGTCTCGAATAAGTTCATGATAACTTACACAGGCACTGAGGACCCAAAGCGGAAGAGCTCCTCGAAACCCTTCCCATTCGTAGACATTATGAACGGGGAGAACGTCTACATGTCTTTTGGTTATGAGTTATTCTCCTACAGGAATAGAGTTGTCAATAATACATTTTCTGTTTCTGACGATGTGACGGTATCAAAGGGTCGTCATACGCTCCTTGCCGGGGTGAGATATGACAATATTTTTGTTGGTAATGGCTATATTCCTCAAGGGACATCATACTATCGCTATGCAAGTATGCAGGACTTCATGAATAATCAGAAGCCCACTGTATTTGCCGTTACCTACGGATATAATGGCAAGGATCCGGATCCGGTGAAAATGAACTTTGGGCTTATCGCTGCATACTTCCAGGACGATATAAATGTAACGTCCAATTTTAAACTTTCTGCAGGAGTGCGCTTTGAGGTACCATTGTACCTGAATAAGCTCATGGGAAATCCCAAGATTGATGGCATTCAAGGGCTCCGTTATGATCAGCAAATTGACTTGAGTACTTGGCCAAAGGCCCAACTTCTGGTTAATCCTCGTATCGGATTTAATTGGGATGTTATGGGAGATCGCTCGATCCAGCTTCGAGGTGGTACGGGAGTATTTTCCGGGCTTATGCCATTCGTGTGGTTTACCAATCAGCCGACAAACTCTGGTGTGATGCAGAGCCCGGAAATATCTTGGGGTGCTAAGGATATTCCAAACGACCTTAGGTTTGAACCCAACTTCCGTGACATACAGAAGAAGTACCCGGCACTGTTCCCCGACGAATTCGTGCCGACTGGAGACTTTGGTGGTACTTTTGCGATGGTTGACAAGAACTTCAAAATGCCACAGGTGTGGAGGACAAACTTCGCTGCGGACTTTGCTCTTCCTGGAAAGACAATCTTGACCCTCGAGTGGCTGTATTCTAAGGATATAAATTCTCCACTTCAGAGGAATGTTAACTTGCCGGAGCCTATTGGTAAAACCTCTGAGGGAAGGGATCTCTATCCGGGTAGAAGGATCAAGAAGAATATAGATTATGGTATGATTCTTACCAATACGAATAAGGGATATCAGACATCTATTACGACCCAGATCCGGAACAAAGGGGTTAAGGGTTTGGATTTGATGTTGGCGTATACTTACTCTCTTGCTAAGGACGTGACGAGTAATCCTGGTTCCAGAGCCCAGTCTGCATGGACGAGCAACTTGTACTATACGGACATAAACGATCCGGAGTTGAGCTATTCAAACTTTGCAGTACCTCACCGTGTGCTAGGCTCCGCAACTTATCGTATAGAGTACGGAAAGTTTGGCGCCACGACTATTGGTCTCTACTACAACGGGGCACACCAGGGAAGGTATAGTGTCTTTACAGGCAAGGATGTCAATAATGATGGTGTAAGTGGAGACCTGTTGTATATTCCTAAGGTTGAGGAGGCCGAAGCGATGTTCTCAGACAAGATGATGGATCCAGCAGAGCAGGCAAAGGCATTTAATGAATTTATAGACGGTGATCGATACTTGAGAACTCGTCGGGGGACATTTGCAGAGCGTTTCGCTCAACTTGAGCCATGGCATAATAGATTCGACTTGAAGCTGATGCAGGAGTTCTTCACCAACTTTGGGACCGACCGTCGTTATACGGTTCAGGTGAGTCTTGACTTTTTGAATTTCGGAAATCTTCTCAATTCCAATTGGGGTGTTTATAAGCGTTCGAAGCTTCCCAGCAGTTATGGAAATGTAATGCCTCTCACGGTTGTGAGTGGCGGAGCAACCCCAAAATACAGCCTCAATGCGAAATCGGTAGAAGACTTTAGGAACAAGATAGGTTGGGAGAATACCCCTTCTGTTTCTTCTACTTGGACGATGCAGCTCGGAGTGCGTCTGATCTTCTGATGATAGCTGTAGGCTAACTAGGGCATAACACGTAACGAGAATAGGAAAGGGGGCTGGCTGAATGTCAGCTCCCTTTTTTTGCCGGATATGAAGGAGATCCTTGTCTCCCATCAGGTGAAGTACCCTTGATGACGGGCGTGGGTTCTGTGATACCAAAGATGATGAATAAGTGGCTCAGAGCATTACGTCGGCAGGTGCAATCTTGTCGCGAAAGAGCTATCCGTTCGCATCGTGTTCCCTGCGTCTACTCCAATGCTTTGGTTTTTCCGATGAATTCTTTTTCTTTTGCTTAGTGATATATTTTCTACCTATTCGGTACCTAGGTTGATATCCGTTTAGGGCTACATGAGGGATCGTGCGTCGGTACAAAAAGCTCTGGGACATCGCTTCAGCGACGACCCAGAGCTTTCTTTTTCTTTCTCCGGGACATCGTTTCATCAACAACCCAGAGAAAGCTGCCCCCTCCTGACTCTCGGCGTGTCAGAGGGAGTGGCTATTTGGTGTTAACTCGTTGAAATATCGAAATTAAAGAGAGAAATATTTTGATGGTGTCGAAAATCTTTTGTACCTTTGCAGACCAATAGGGATGTCGTGTCGCCATTATGGCGCATAACTCTAAGCAAATGAAATGGATGTCTGTCGCTTTCGAGTGGACAGGCTTGTGAATGGATAATATGGGCGTTAGCCCGAAAATAGTGAACCTCTCGAGGTTCGAAACAAAGGATTATTTTTAATTAATTAAAGATGCCAACGATTCAACAATTGGTCCGTAAGGGTCGAATCACTCTTGAAGAAAAGGGCAAGAGTCCAGCACTCCAGAGCAGCCCTCAGCGTCGTGGTGTGTGTACGCGTGTGTACACGACGACTCCTAAGAAGCCTAATTCTGCTATGCGTAAGGTGGCTCGTGTCCGTCTGACGAATGGTAAGGAAGTGAACTGTTATATCCCGGGTGAAGGGCACAATCTTCAGGAGCACTCCATCGTGCTCGTGCGTGGTGGCCGTGTGAAGGACCTTCCGGGTGTGCGCTATCATATCGTTCGCGGTGCTCTTGATGCTTCGGGGGTGAACGGTCGTACGCAGCGTAGGAGTAAATACGGTGTGAAGCGTCCAAAGCCAGGACAGGCAGCAGCTCCAGCAAAGGGCAAGGGTAAGAAGTAAGTAGTCTTTGTTCTTCGAGGTTAGGTGTGGCAGTGGTGGGCAGAATGTTTGCTCTATGTGCCAGACTAAAGAAAAGAAAGAAAATCAAGTGGTGGAAGTGCTTTGGCTCCACTGCATTAATGGGATGGCGACGAC
>JBAKGE010000107.1:0-6305 GCA_037191085.1 Porphyromonadaceae bacterium
CAATTCCCCAAAGAAACCTCTGGAACGTCGGCAAATCGACGACCCAGAGGTCGTAAAAGAAAGCTCCGGGACATCGTTTCATCGACGACCCAGAGCTTTTTCGGGGATCGAGCTCATCCTCATCGTTCGCACGCTGTATTACTCAGTTTTAATTCGCTGAAATTCACGCCATCCGGGATTCTGCCTCTCCAGCGAGTGATTGGTGCGGTACTCACTGCGTGGGATCGGAAGTGTCCAGCGGTAATCCTCGGCGGTAATGATGATATTCTGGTGCATTGCGTTGACCCCAAGTGTCTCCCGTGCGACACGAAGGCGCTTAAGATCGAAGTAGCGGACATTCTCTCCCGCAAATTCCTTCTGCTTCTCCTCCATAATTCGTGAGAGAAGCTCCCTACCTCCGATGGATGAGGGGATAGCGGAGCTATGTACGAGGGATAGGTAGGCATTCATCGTACCACGTGCTTGATCCTCGGCTCCCTGCCGTATCTGTGACTCAGCGAGGATGAAGAGGGCTTCGACGGGGCGCATAATAGGGATCTGAGTGATCTCGATATTAGAGAGATTGGGACGATTGAATTTTCCCAGCAGCTGTATCTCGCTCCGGTGTGTCCCCGAGATGGGCAGTATACTGTCTATAGCATACACGGAATGGCGGATATCCCCGCTAGCAATACCGGCAGAGGGATTGAGCATGTACGTACATTCCGATAGGCGGCGTGAGGATACGAACGTCTCTGTGTAGAAAGAGCCGGTATTTGCAAGGGCAAGGATGACACTACGCTTAGGGGGATGTGCCCAGTCGGAGACAGCAGGTGACACCGTCTTCGTTGTGACAGGATGAATCTCCAGTACTTCACGGGCATAGTGTTCTGCAGCCTTGTAGTCCTCGGTGTAGAGTGCTAGGCGTGCCAGTGCCAAGGCATTGGCACCCATACTGACGAAAGAGGTGTGTCCTCCGTGCAAAGGTGTTAGACCGGAAGTAGAGGTGAAGAGGGCTTTGGCTGAACTGAGGAGTCGCTGGATCTCACAGACACACTCGGCCTTGGAGGAGCGGGGGCGTTGCTCCGCTTCTACATGATCTTTGAGGAGAATGCCCTCAGGATGAGCAGTGTCTGTGTAGCGTGTGGCGAAGATCTGGAGGAGGTCGATATAGCAGAGAGCCTTGAGGGTCTCTGCTTCTGCCTGCACACGATCTATGGCAGGCTTGTCAGTATCGGGGACCACTCCTTTTAGTGCGTCTAGGCGTGTGAGGACCGCGTTGATGTTAATGATGCATTTATAGTACCCATCCCACAATCTGCCTGCATGCTTCTCCAGCTCGTAGGGAACCCACTGATACGTATTTTGTAGCTCTGGAACCATACGTGCATAGGAGAGAGGAGCATAGTCATCGGCGAGTAGGCTGAGAAGGAAATGCTCAGTGGGAAACGTTGCATAGGCAGTAGAAAGCGCTTCGTAACCGCCCTGTACGGAGGTAAGTATCTGTGGGTCCGTGAGCTCGTTTTCAGTAGGGATGTTGAGGTTGCACGACGTCACCCCCCAGAGCACGACCAGCACGAGAGAGAGGGGGAATAGTCGTAGGTGGTGCGTCATCAGAAGTTCATGGTTAGATTAAGTGAATAGACCGGCTGCACTCCAATGTCAAAGGTCCCAGACTCCGGTGACGAACCCTTGTAGGGGCTGAGAGTGAAGAGATTGGAGGTCTGCATTGATACAGATGCATACTTGATCGCATCGCCGATGCTCTGTAGCCAAGCCTCTGGTATGCGATAGCGCATGCTCAGCATGGATAGTCGGAGGTAATCGCTGGGAGCGATCATGCGCGTATTGGCATATTGACTTAGGGTTTGGAAGGTGGAGAGGGCGGAGTTAGGGGACGGGTAGAGTTTACCGTCATCCCCTGGCTTGAACCACGTGCGTTCCAGCTGTCCAGCGATAGCGTTCTTGTGGACATTGTTTTTATCTCGTACGTAGGTCATGGAGTAGGGTTTCTTGCCCCCAAAGACATAGTACAGCTGTGCGTTGAGATCGAAATTGCGCCATGTGAAGTTGAGACTTATCGTGCCTTGATAGGGCGGTGTACTATAGCCTACGCTATGGAAATCCTCTCTCGTAACCTGACTGTAGAAGGGCTTCTCATTGCCATTGCGGTCGACGAATACGGGGTAACCGGTGAGAGGATTGATACCCAGCGACTGGAGAGCGAAGAGGGCATCGTAGGGCTGTCCCTCCTCGTACTCCGGGAAGATGGCATCCGCATTGGTATAGATTGCTTTGGCCTCATAGAGGTCAACGACGAGACTTCTATTGTATGCCAGTGAGGTGCGTGCTGTGATCTGTATGTCTCGAGTATCCATGACTTGACCAGAGAGACTAATCTCATAGCCTTGATTGCGGAGCTGTCCTACATTCTTCATCATAGTATCAAATCCATTGGAGGAAGGGATACTTATGGAGAGAAGAGCATTGTGAGTGTCCTTACGGTACCATTGTAGGGAGAGAGTATAGCGGTCGAAGAACTGCGTTTCTACGCCTAAGTCAAAGTTATTTACCTGCTCTGGACTTAGCTCACGATTGTACATCTGTGTTAGTTTGAGTTCCCTGAAGTGGTTACCGTAGTATCCGCTAGTGTCGTAGCTGAAGACAGGCAGAGCCAGTGATGCCGATATGCCACCAAGGCTTGCAGTGCTACCGACAGAGCCTTTCAAGTGGAGTCCGGTGAGTATATCTTGTCTGGCGAATCCTTGCCATAGCGATTTCAGGATTTGGTCGATATGCAATCCCGCACCCATCGCCCAGACGATATTCCATCGCTTGGAAGCAGGGAGTAGGCTGGAAGCATCCAGCTTGTAAGCCCCGAAGAGATCGTATGTATTGCGATAGGTGTACCCGACAGATGCTCCTAGTCCGACTTGTGCTATTCGAGAGCTGGTACCGGTGAAGTCTGGGCTGTAGGAGGTCCCACGTGTCTTGTTGACTCCTGCGAGAGACTCCAGTCGCCCTATGCCGTGACCTGTGACATTGAGGAGCTTGGATCGTGTATAGTAGTAATCGGTATTCGCACTGAGAGTGAGATCATGGTGCTCTCCGAAGGTGTGATGGTAGGTGGCACGGATATTGGAGGTGTAATTGAGGTACGTATCTTTACCCGAGGTGATTGAACCACGAAGGGTCGCAGGCTTTCCTCGCTTGGTTTCCAAGGGGGAATTGGCTGGAGTAATTTCCTCTGATTCGCTGAGCACAAAATCAAGTCCGAAAACAGCGTCTAACCGTAGTTCGGGGAATGGTTTGAGGTTAAAGCTGAGAGTGGAACCGACTCGTAGGTCGCTACTCTGACGACGGTACTGATTCATTAGCTCAGCGAAACTGCGTCCAGGGAAGGAGTAGAGAGACTTGCTCTCTCGAGTCTCGTAGGGATTGAGCTCATAGACCAGTGTCTGTGGAGAATAATTGGTCCCGTTGGGGGTATTGGTGCGTGAGTGACCAGCGGTGGTGGAGAGTGATATGTAGCCGATACGGGTCTGCCAATCAAGGCTATTACTGAAACTAAGGCGCTGGGTATCGTTGCCGGGAAGTTGACCACCCTGCATAGCGTAGTTGCCTGAGACGTAGTAGGTGATGGCATCATTTCCTCCCCGTAGAGAGAGGTTGTGACTTTGGTACGTGCTATTGCGTAGGAGGTCGATGAACCAGTCGGTGTCGGTCTGTCTCAGGTGTGCCAACTCCGTATCTGCCCACTGGGCATAGGCGTTACGGTCGTCAGAGATAGGAAGACCATACTGACGGTGATAGAGACTCTGTAGGTCGCTCATGCGAGCAGTATTATAGTAGTCAGGGGAGAGAATGTAGCCGGGCGATGAGGAACCCTGTACCAATCGTTCGAGTTCGAGTTTCTCTGCTGTCCGCATCATCTCCACAGGTCTGCGACCACGGAGCGTGACACCGAAATTGGATGATACGGAGATGCTCAGAGGACCTGAGATTCCCCTACGACTGGTGATCTCGATGACACCATTAGCAGCCTTGACTCCATAGAGTGCACTGGCAGCAGCATCCTTGAGGACTTTGATTTCACGGATATCAAGCGGATTCAAGGTGATGAATGCCTGAGAAGAGATGATCTTTCCGTCAAGAACATAGAGGGGCTCATTGGCAGAGTCTCCATGACGGAATGAATTGTTACCTCTGAGTCGAATTTTGGGTTTCGTACCGAGCTCTCCCTGATTGACGACGACAAGTCCCGGGACACTCCCTTGTAACGCCATGGAGATATCTATGACTGGTTTCTGATTGATCTCTTTCATATCCACCAGGGAGACAACACCCGATCTGGTGCGAAGATCTATGTCATTGATATTAGGACGGGTGCTGACAATAACTTCGTTGAGCACCTTTGTATCCTCCTTCATCTGGATTGTCAGGGGCTGTCCTTTCCAGCGAACCTCTGCGGTCTTCATGCCAATAAAATAGATATTGAGGATAATTGGCTTGTCATCCTTGGCATTATAGACGATATGGAAGTGCCCTTCAATATCGGCAATGGTCGCTATCTGTGTCTCTCGGATGCGGATAGTGGCACCTGCGAGAGGCTCACTGTTGGCATCCAAGACCTTCCCGGCGATGACTGTTTGTTTGGCTATCTGTGCGGTTCCTTCTTCGGATGATTCTACGTAGAGGAGTGTGAAGAGCACAAAGAGTTGGAGTATATGAGAGATTGCTTTCATTGAGTGAATGGGCTTGGGTTACTCCTCTGGCACGTAGATAATTTCACCATTCTCCAGTTCGTAAGCAATGCCAACTTTTCGACCCTTGGATCCGGATTTTGTTTGATCTTTGGAGGGTGTATACTTATTGATTTTGTTACCTTCTTTGGTGATAATTTCCATATTATCTTTACCAGGATTCTTGACTATCGAGAAGTCTTCTTTACCAAAAATCTCTGTCATATTTATGTGCATCACCATGGCGACCATGAGGGAAACCGCAAATACCATAGCGACATCAAAGAGATTAACCACTACACTCAGTGGATCCCCATCTTCTCCCCTGCCGATCATACTGCGGCGAACTTTTCGTCTGCTCATAATGTCTGTGCTGCGGATGATGAGGTCTGGTGGAGCTTGAAGGCAATGAGCTCAAGGGCGTTGAGTTCTTCAGCGTACCAGCGCTGTTTGTACTGCTGAGTCACAAGCCCCACGAGGCTGATCACAAGCCCTACGACAGTAGTGGCGAAGACGATCTGCATATTGTATGCCATGCTTTCGATATTGCCGGTGGATAGTCCGAGGAGGGCAGGAGACATGGAGATGAGCGTTCCGATAAGACCGAGGACGGGCCCCACCTTGGATAGCAAGCGCGAGGTTGAAAGGTCGCGATCGCTTTCTATCTCAAACTGATTGAGGGAGTAGTCAATCTCTGCTTCCGTTAGCTTTGGAGCGATTATTAGGGTATGTGCATACTTGCCGATGAGGGTATGGCGTAGCTGGTGAAAAACCTTTGCGAGTTGTCGGATCTCCTCCGTGCTTTTAGTCTCAAGTCCATTGAGCACCACTCGGCTATGGCGACGCATCATGAAAGAATTGTAGAAGCTTCCGAGAAGAATCAGGGAACGAATGAAAAGGATCAGAAGGATAATGATATTGGGTATCAAGAGGCTATTGGATACCCAGAAAAGCATTTGAGTGATTGTATTCATTTCTTTTTATGTATGATTCTTTTTATATGAGGGAGGAAGAAGCCTGTGATACCACAGGTGATGACAAGTACCACAGCAAGTACAAGCCCCTGCCAAGGGAAGTTGTACTCTGGTGCACGATACGTCATACGTTCATCGACGGTGGTAATGAGACCGAAGATAAAGACGAATAACGAAGCCAAGAAGAGGAGCTCCAGTCTCATCTCTCTCTCGGGTAGGAGAATGCGTAGCCCCATAGGAAGCAATCCGAAGAACAGTACCATTATGATTGCCAGACTCCATGACAGCATGCCGAAGTCATACCCTGTCATCGCGACGAAGAGCTGTGACTGTGCATACAGGAGTATGGGAAATACCAGTAGTGAGGGGTAGAACGTCAGTGTCTGTAGAGTCGCTCGACGTATCTTATTCCTGAGATCATCCGAGGTACTGTCCCCCGCTAGCTTGAGGAATGTGAAAGAGATGAATAACATTGATTCAAGTGTCACTAAGATAGCGATATCTTCCCGTAAATCCTTGTCCTCTATATAGCTATTCATCAGTGCTTTGGGCTGATTACTTGTCCAGTCTCCTGTAAGGATGATGAATGCTCCTACTGCCACTGCATATA
>JBAKGE010000108.1:0-5985 GCA_037191085.1 Porphyromonadaceae bacterium
CGAGGCCCAATACCTTATATGGCTGGTACTAATGGTTCACCTGTCATGTATATTATCCTGATATCAGAGTCTATGTTTTAGATGGGAAAACATGGACGTTAGGAGTTTATCCCCAGAATTAGCAGTTGTATTATTAGATTGGATAAATACCCACAAATGGGTATGTCCGTATTTAATATTTTGTTGTAAACTTGCACTGAATTTTAGATCATCCATACTTAGTATTAAGGTGAGTTTTATATTGAATCATAAACGAATAGTAGAATAAATAACTTTCAGTAACAGTCGGCTGTCGTGGCTGGCGTATAATGTAAAAACAGATGAAATGAAAAAGATTTCTTTATTACCAATTCTGATCCTCGCGATCAGTGTGCTTGCGCTCACTTCATGTGGCAAAGACAACAAGCCTGTGGTGGAAACAAAGATCACCCTTGACAAAGATGCACACTCCCTTAGTGTGGGAGATGTTTTGCGACTCAAAGCGACACTGAATCCGGCATCAAGCAAAGAGCAAATCGAATGGAGTAGCGACAAGAAAGATGTGGCTACTGTCAGCCAAAGCGGAGAGGTGAAAGCAGTAGCAGAGGGGGAAGCCACCATTACTGCCGCTCTCAAAAATGGCAATAAGTCTACTTGTAAGATTACAGTACGAAAGGCTGAGGAACCTGAGAAGACAGCTAAAATTTCGCTAGATAAGGAAAGTTACACTCTGAAGGTGGGCGAAAAGGTGACCCTTGTGGCGACAGTGACACAAGAAAATGTGAAGGTCACTTGGAGCTCTGACAAAGAAGAGATAGCAACTGTCAGTGAAAAAGGTGAAGTCGAGGCTCTCGCGGAAGGGAAAGCAACCATTACAGCAGCTCTCGAGGGTGGTGGCAAGGCGGCTTGTGCCATAACCGTAACGAAGAAGGATGCGGAGAAGCCAAAACCCGAGAAAGGAGAAAAAGCAACCGTGAAGTTTAAGAAAGACTCGTATACCATAAAGGTTGGAGAGTCGCTTGACCTCAAAAACGAAGTGGTGGTAACTAAGGGAACCGATCCTGACGAAGATGTATCACTGTCTTGGACATCTGATGACGAGGAAATTGCTTCCGTGAAGGACGGTGTTATTAAGGGGGCAAAGGCAGGTAATACAGAAATCGCGGTGGTGCTCAAAAATAATAATGAAGCAGCATGCAAAATCATTGTGACCTCTGACTCCGGAAGCGAGGATAAACCTGATGATAAACCAGAGGTAGAGAAAGTAGAGATTACTCCTACGTCATTAAGTCTACAAGTGGGTAACAGCCAGAAATTGGAGATTAAGGGGCGAGAAAAGAATCAGGTGGTTCTGAAGAGTGAAGATGAGAGCATTGCAACAGTAACTCAGGAAGGATTGGTTACTGGCATAAAGCAGGGAGTTACCAAAATTCGTGTAACCATCAACGGTGTTCCACAGCATCACTATATATCAGTAACTATTACCCCCAAGGCCGAGGCCGGCCGCTATACCTACACCATCCACCATGTCAAAAAAGATCAGTACACGGATGATATAAAGTCAAATGTGGAAGTGAAGAATAAAGTCATAAACGATACCTGTTACACGTCTGGGTCCAGTAGAGATAACCGATGCTTCATATATCTTAACATCACGGATACCCAAACAGGCACCAAAAAGGAAAATGTGTCGGGTAGATGGGAAATTGTGGAAAGTACAGTAGGTGCAGCTAGTACTGCTATGGCTGGAGAGGTTATGTGGTATAAACCCTGTGAGTTCAAACTCAGGATTAAACTTGATGAATACGGCATTGATGATACAATTCAAGTGAAAATCACACAAAAAGAAGGGTATGCCCCGAAGGGAGAGAAAAAGAAATAAAGATAGTGGTGGAATTAAATAGGAACACCCGATAAAGAGCGAAAGAAGAGTGTGCACAGGGTAATACCCTGAGCACACTCTTTGCGTTTTCCTATCTCTGCCCATACTGAAGCAACATACCCCAAACAATGCCTTTGAAAAAACAAGGATTCCTTTTTTGATCACCGCATAGTAATAATCGGAAAATAATTATATTTGCTTTCTAAGCAACAGATGTACTCAAAAATCTTTGATCCCGCAGACATCAAAGGGTTAATCCAAGAAAGCAAAAAGATCATGAGCGAGTTCAGAAACGATACATTCGTCGTATGTGTAGGTAGATTGTTCGGTGCGGGGGGACTGACCTTCGCTCACAGGCTGCAGGAAGTACTCGGTATACCCCTGTATGACAAAAACATACTTGAGCAAGCAGCACAGGATTCCAATATCCGCAAGGAGTTATTCGAGCGGATAGATGAAGTCAATAACTTCTCCATGCCCGTGGCGTATGGCAATATTTTCTCGGGCCCCGGGTCGCTGTTTATGTACCCAGAGAACCACTTTCTCTCCAATGAAAACTTATTTAGTGTGCAAGCCGAAACTATTATGGCACTCGCACAAAAGGGCTCCGGGATTTTCGTCGGTCGCTGTAGTGACTTCATCCTGCGGGAGCATCCGCATCGCATCTCTATTTTCATCACCGAGGACAGGAATACACGAATGCAGAGGGTGAAGTCCAGGCTATCGCTATCCTCCGATAGTGAGGCTATGAATATGATGGAGAAACTGGACAAAGAGCGCAGAGAGTACTACAATTATTATACATCTGAACGCTGGGGAAGAGCGGAGAACTATGACATTTCTATCAAACTATCCTACTTTGGCATAGATTATGCTGTAAGCATGGTAATCGATCTGATGAAGAGACGGGGGTTTCCCCTTTGCAGATACTGAAACGCTCGCATCCAATCGTATCATTCTGAATACACAATGATAAGAAAGGTTTATAGAACACGCCATGTACTCAAGATACAAAGAAATACGTAATGTCCCACGGGACGAGGTGGAACTGTGCCCTTGGGCTTCAGCCGGAGCCGGAGTGGAAGGTGAGGAGTATGACGATCTCCTCCCAAGTAACGAAAACCCATCGAGAGAGAAGAAGGCCGATTCCCAGAAAGCAAAGACAAGGGCATCCAATGACAAAAGTGACACACCGACCCTAGACAAGTATGGTGTAAATCTCAACGCTCAGGCACGAGACGGCAAATTGGATCCCATCTATGGACGTGACACCGAGATTATGCGCATCGCGCAGATATTAGCACGTAAAAAGAAAAATAACCCTCTCCTCCTTGGCGAGCCGGGAGTGGGGAAGACAGCAGTGGTGGAGGCTCTAGCACAGCGAATAGAGAAGAACGATGTGCCGCTATTTTTGATTGGGAAGAAGATAGTCTCCGTAGACCTCGCTTCGATCGTAGCAGGGTCTATGTACCGGGGACAGTTTGAGGAGCGTCTGAAGTCTTTGATCGATGAATTGAAGAAGAATCCCGACATTATCCTATACGTAGACGAGGTACATACCCTCATGGGGAGTGGTAATGCTCAGGGAGGACTAGATGCTGCCAATATTCTGAAGCCTGCTCTAGCGCGTGGCGAGATCCGCTGCATCGGTGCCACGACCCTCGAGGAGTACCGCAAGTCGATAGAGCGTGACGGTGCCATGGATAGACGATTCCAAAAAGTCACGATCTCCTCGCCAGACGAAGCAGAAACTCTGCAGATACTCAAGAAACTTCGCCCACGCTATGAACGTCACCACAAGGTAACGTATACGGATGAAGCTCTGGAGTCATGCGTACGATTGACAGCGCAGTACGTGACAGACAGAGCCTTTCCCGACAAGGCGATAGATGCGATGGACGAAGCTGGAGCATTCACGTTCATGAAAAATCAAAAACCTGTAGACTTTAGTAAATACGAGGAACAGATAGAATCGGCTCGTAGCATGAAGTTAAGAGCAGTACAGGACGGCAACTACGAAATGGCATCCAAGTACCGTGATGAGGAAAAGGAGCACGTACAGGAACTTTCCAAGTACAAAAAAGCTCTGGAGAATGGTGACTTTATTGACGAACCAATCGTTGTAGGTGTTGACGAAGTGGAGCAGGTAGTATCTATGGCAAGTGGTATACCCGTGTCCTCATTCACCAAGGATGACTTGGCATCATTAGCTGGACTCGCCGATCGCCTCAAGAGTAAAGTAATCGGACAGGACGATGTGGTGAATGCCGTCTCCAGTGCCATTCAGCGTAATAAGATAGGCCTGAGGGATAAGTCAAGACCTATAGGTACATTTTTATTCCTCGGTTCATCAGGCGTGGGTAAGACCCATCTCTCTAAGCAGTTGGCTAAAGAACTCTTCGGCTCTGAGGACGCTATGATACGTGTGGATATGAGCGAATTTCTGGAGCGTCATACCGTGTCAAGGCTTGTCGGTGCTCCCCCAGGGTACGTGGGCTATGACCAGGGAGGTGAGCTAACGACCAAGGTAAAGCGTCGTCCCTACTCTGTGGTGCTTTTTGATGAGATAGAGAAGGCACATCCTGATGTACACAACCTCCTCCTTCAGTTGCTGGATGACGGCATACTGACGGATAGTATGGGAGGAAAAGTGAACTTTAAAAATACGATCATCATCATGACCTCTAACGTAGGAACTCGGCAACTGAATGACTTCGGGACGGGTATCGGATTCCGGTCAGGCGATGCAGATGATAACCAGCTCTCTGAAGCAGTGATCCAGAAGTCTCTGCGGAAGACGTTCTCCCCGGAGTTTCTCAATCGTATCGATAGAATCGTGACATTCAATGCTCTCACACCGGAGATCATCCGCTCTATCGTGGACATAGAACTGAAAGAGCTGGACGAGAGAATGAGTGCTCTCAAGATTAGCGTAACCTACACTGATAGAGCAAAGGAACTTATAGCCAGGAAAGGATATGATCCCAAGCTCGGTGCCCGACCACTAAAGCGTGCCATAGCGAAGTACGTGGAGGAAGTAGTGACTCAAGCAATCATTGACGGAGCTGCGGTCGAAGGAGGTACGTACACCATAGACACAGACTCTGACGATCAGGCCACTGATAGTCTCAAAATTTTAGCACTTGAGAAGTCATTGGTGAACTGATGCCTCAACGCTTTACGGCCTCCTAGGCATTTAGGGGCACGAGTAAATGAATCAACACAGAGGAGCCGGATGAAGTGAAATACACTTCATCCGGCTCCTCTGTGTTGATATAAACTTGATGTAAGAGATAGGAGGTTTTGTCTCGGAATAATTATTTGATTCTGACAAATTTAAATAGAGTAATATATTGATATCTAATAGAGTAAATCACGTTGTGGTGAGTTACACCTCCTCCATCTATCCCAACCGCGTAGATATATCCTACAGAAACCTCTGGGTCGTCGGCAAATTGATGTCCCGGAGGTTGTCTGAGAAAGCTCTGGGATATTGATTCGTCGATGACCCAGAGAAATCTGCGGACGTTTCTACGTCAAAAGTATACCCCCAAACAGGCCATTATGGTAGATACGACCTTCTCCCCAAAATGCTTTCTTTGGATCACCCCCACATTTTATTGCGCTCACACGGTGACAGTTTGTGTAGACAGTGACCATATAGTTACATGTAGGTACATGACTTAAAATATCAGGTGTAATAAAAGTTAAATATTCGCTTTATTGCTTTTTCATCGTTAGCTCGTAACCAGTGTAAATGTCATATGTTTGAAACAAAAAGTATGTATTATAGTGATGTATATGATATGGCAATAATACAAAATAGAGCATAAGATATATTTTTCTGCAATGTGGAGTTTGCAAAATTGGTAATTATTACCTAATTTTGGGGATGAATTGGTAGACGGCTACTGTTTTTGTGGCAGATCAATGTAGTCAAAAGGCATATAAACTTTTATTTAATGGAGACATTTCACCGCGCAAATAGGCGAATGCTGGAGCTGAGCTCCAAAGAGATTCGCAGACGACTGATAGATAGAATTCTACCGACCGATCGACTCGTGGCTATCAAAGGGATTAGCCATACGCCTCAGGAGGCTTGACTCCCTTGAGTCCACCCAGTG
>JBAKGE010000109.1:0-5978 GCA_037191085.1 Porphyromonadaceae bacterium
CAAGACTATGTGTTAGGATAGTATGATAGAGCCGGGTGGATATGAGTCGGTTGGCTCGGTACATACGCCGATAATAGCGGCGTGCGAGTCACCCCCTGTGTGAAGATCGAGGAGGAGATCGTCGGCATGCTCTGGGTCGACAGCTATGAGAAGTCCTCCTGAGGTCTGTGGATCTGCAAGTACGTAGGGAGCGATGGAGCTGTGTGGGCATTTCCGATGGAGCAGGTCTCCAGCGTAGCGGAGGTTGCGAAAGGAAGCTCCCGGTATACAAGCACTTTCGATGAGAGTGTCGACGTTTGGCAGGAGAGGAATGAGTGATGACTCTATCTGTAGCACGAGCCCAGCCCCTTCCGCCATTTCTCGTCCGTGCCCCAGCAGTCCGAACCCTGTGACATCTGTGGCTCCTGTGATGCCATACCGGTGGAGTGGCGCAGCTGCGTATTTATTGAGTCGCTGCATTTGTAGCAGAGCAAGGGTGTGGGCTTCGTCTGTCACGAGTCCTAGGCGGTGTCCGGCGATGATAGCGCCTATGCCTATGGGTTTGGTCAGGATGAGCAGCTGACCGGGGCGAGCACCGCCGTTGGTGAGGAGGTGAGAGGGATGTGTCGTGCCTACCACTGCGAGCCCATATTGCGGAGTGGTATCCTCTATCGTGTGTCCTCCCATTGTGAGTGCTCCTGCTTCGTCTATCGCACTCTGACCTCCTCGAAGGATCTCTCGCAGACCATCAAGAGGAAGCCGTGAGGATGGGTAGTGCATGAGGTTGAGGACCAGTAGTGGTGTGCCCCCCATAGCGTACACGTCGCTGAGGGCATTGGTGGCAGCTATTCTACCGAACGTGTAGGGATCGGATACCATGGGGGGAAAGAAGTCCGTAGTGACGATCAGGGCTGTGTCCTCATTGAGCAGATACACTCCTGCATCATCATGTCCAGAGAGTCCTACGAGGATGCGTGGATCGGTGGGGAGGGGTAGGGTGGAGAGTATCTTCTCCAGTTCGGTAGGGTCGAGCTTGGCAGAGCAGCCGCCGTACTCACACTCGCGGAGGAGGTCTATTATGGTGCTCATGGTTGGTCTATGTATATGAGGTCACTGCGTGTGGGTGGAAGTACCTGCTCTACCTCCGTACGCCACTGTGGGACTATGCTCAGGCACATGCCGCACTGCTCATAGAGTTCACGCGGAGTGGTTTGTACCTGATGTGGGATTCCTCGGGTACGGATCTCCTCGCGAGCACGGACAAAGGCGCGTGTGTTGGCAAAGACGATGAGGAATGGGGTAGTGCTCATGCGTATGGATAGTGGGGTGTAGGAGGGTAGGTTTAGCCTGTGACGATGGAGTGGAGAGCACCGATGAGGTGCTCCATGTCTGCTACTGTGGTGTATGGCGAGAGTGAGATGCGTACCGTGCCTGTGGAGAGGGTTTGTAGCGTACGGTGGGCGAGAGGAGCACAATGTACTCCTGCTCGAGTGATGATGTTGTACCGGTGCAGAAGTCGACTGTGAATCTCCGCGACGGAAATCACGTCTGAGGTGAGGGAAAAGAGCATACCCTCACCTCGGTAGAGATGTAGAGAGGGGAGGGTTGAGAGCTGGCAAAGGATAGCGTCGAAATCGCTGGTGGTGATGTGATAGGTGGGTGGCAGCGTGCTGAGGGCACGATGCCAAGCGACAAGACCGAGGAGGGGAAGAGTACCTGACTCGTAGCGGTCGGGGAGAATGTAGAGGTCGTCCTGCTCTTCGGAGCGTGTGCCATTGCCACCGCGGATAAGGGGACTGAGACTATGGGGATCACGTATGTAGAGTGCTCCTGTGCCCTGTAGCCCATGGAACCCCTTGTGCCCCGTGAGTGCCACGTAGTCAATACCCCATTCATCCACCTTGACGGAATGATAGGGGAGGAGCTGTGCTGCATCAATGAGGATACGACAGTGTGGAGCGTAGCTGTGGATGAGGTTGCAGAGTTCTGCGATGGGTGGGATGACTCCATTGACATTGCTCATGCCATTGATGACCATCAGGTCGTATCGTGCGGTGCCACGACGGAGCATTTGCTCTGTCTGCTCTACATCCACTCTCCCGCTCTTGTCTGCAGGCATAATGGTATACATTTCCCCGGAAAGGTGGTGCAGAGGTCGTGTAACAGCATTGTGCTCCATGGGCGAAATGAGCACTCGCTCACGTCGGAGATTTGGGAGACCACGAAGGACAGTATTGATACTCTCGGTGGCATTTTTGGTGAAGATGATGTGGCTCCCGGCATCTTCCCCAACAGCACCGATGAGGTGGGCGAGTTGGTCACGCAAGTCCTCTACTTCCATTATGTAAGAGAGCGTATTTTCGTCCGCCGAACGACCATAGCTGCCTACGGGCACGTCGAAAAAGTGCGTGAGTAAATCACGTACAGAAGGAACCTTGGGGTAGGAGGTGCTGGCAGAGTCGAGGTAGAGGGGCGCAGACATGGCTCTATGGCATCACGATAGTATCGGCGGCGTGGAGGAGTTCGGCGATGGTGAACATATTGCTAATCTTTCCTACAGCGAGGTCGTCCGTGATACCGAAATAATTGGTACACGTGCCACAGACGATGACCTCCACACCCATAGAATGAAGCTCAAGAAGAGTGGCAGAGGCTTCGTGACACTTGGTGGCGAGCTTAACTCCTGAGTTGTAGCAGATGATGTGTGTAGGGAGCCGGTCGAGTTCTTTGAGAGCATTCAGGTAGGCGAGGATTAGGATAGTTCCGAGTTGATTGTCCCCTTGACCCATGATGTCACTTCGTATCTGTACTACCCGCTTGCCAGTGAGTGAACGTGGTGGAGTATCGGAAGCTGTGGAGCTCACGGTCTGTGTACTGACAGTAGGAATAGTGACATGGAGGGTAGTGACACCGTCCGCAGAGTCCTCACGAGTGTATCGGTATGCATTCTGGCGAATATAGTCCATGAGGTTTCCGCAAGAAATTTGGTTATCGGTGAGGATGTCGAAGGTCTTTTCGTCCGGATGATCCTTGACTGCCTTGCGGAAGAGGATGAGCGGCAGAGGGCAGAGTTTGCCACGAGTATCTACGGTTATAGCCATGATGTTAGTTGGGTGTTTATGTCGTTGGGTTTACTGCGTTTCAGATTGATTTTTTGCCCCAGTTATCGCGGTCGAGTTTGCGATAACCTACCGCTTCGGCAATGTGCTCCCACCTGATCGTGTCACTGGCCTCGAGATCGGCTATTGTACGTGCAACCTTGAGGATACGGTCGTAGGCACGGGCGGAGAGTGCGAACTTGTCCATAGCGACTTTGAGCTGACGGAGCCCCTTCTCATCGGTGTGGAGAAAGTCTTTTTGTGTGGATGGTGTCATTTGAGCATTGGTATATACGCCGGGAATGTCCTTGAATCGCTCTTGCTGTATCTGCCGGGCACGAATGACACGTTCACGGATTGCCACGCTGGACTCCGCCGGCTGACGACTGGAAAGAGCCTCGAAGGGCACGGGAATAATTTCCACTTGGATATCGATGCGATCAAGCAGAGGTCCAGAGATACGGCTCAGATAGTTGGCGACTTGATGTTGCATGCAGGAGCATTCTTTTTGAGGGTTATTGTAGTGTCCGCAGGGACAGGGATTCATGGAGGCGACAAGCATAAAAGACGCGGGAAAGTTCACCGTCATCCGTGCTCTGGAGACCGTTATATTGCGATCCTCGAGTGGCTGCCTCAGTACTTCGAGAACACTACGTGGAAATTCGGGGAGCTCGTCGAGGAAAAGGACACCATTGTGTGCTAAGGAGATTTCTCCAGGCTTTGGAACAGTGCCACCTCCGACAAGAGCTACATTTGAGGTGCTGTGATGAGGGGATCGAAATGGTCGTACGGTCATCAGTCCCGAGTTGCTTGGCAATGTGCCGGCGACGGAGTGGATCATTGTTGTCTCTAAGGCTTCCTCCATGGTGAATGGAGGAAGGATCGACGGAATACGCTTTGCGATCATCGACTTGCCACTTCCCGGAGGGCCTACCATGATGATATTGTGATTGCCCGCAGCTGCGATCTCCATGGCGCGCTTCACTTCTTCCTGACCTTTTACCTCAGAGAAATCGGGCATACCCTCTGGGAGTAGCGATTCATGTTGGCTGGAGTGAGGGTTGTAGCCCTCAATGCTATCCTCAGCTCCTCTGAGATACGACAGAACATCTTGTAGCGTATCTGCCCCCAGCACTTTCAGACCGTCCACAACGGAGGCTTCGTGAGCATTGCCACGTGGAACGATCAGAGTGTCGAATCCCTCACGTCGAGCATTGATGGCTATTGGCAGGATCCCTCGAATCGGCTGCACGTGACCGTCCAGAGAGAGCTCTCCCATAATCATCGTCCGCGCATGTGGCACCATATCTATCCGCTCCATGAGTGCTACCAGAGCTACCGCTATCGGAAGGTCATAGGCGCTTCCCTCTTTGCGGATATTCGCCGGAGCAAGGTTGAAGATATACCGACGGACTTGATAGTTGATCCCTGTTTCAGTGAGTGCTGCCATGATGCGGTCATGGCTCTCTTTCACAGCGATGTCGGGCATGCCGACGAGGGTGAAGCGAGTCCCTGGTGACATCTGTCCCTCCACGGTAATCGTGGTTGCCGTGATACCATTAACAGCGGAAGCGTATACCTTGACCAAACTTGAGCGTCCGTGATCTTCTATCTCTAACATTTCCCTATTTTCTTTATTTATCTGTCGCTATGGACACCTGCATGCTCTTGAGAAAGTGTATCAGACTATCGGGATGTTCCCAACTCCTCCATACTGTATGTAGGCTGTCTACTATCATATAGCTTGGTAGAGATTTCAGCGGGATCTGGCGAATATAATCGGTGGCTTCACCTACCGAGTCAACCTCGAAGTAGCGTGCTGGCAGTTTACTGTTCCCTTTTCGCTCTTTCCATGCACTTGGAAGACTGTCCGCAAGTACAACCGCGGTGAAGCTGGGGACCATGAGTGAGTCAAGCTCCCTGAAATATACCGCCATGGCTTGGTGCAATCTCGCCGGATCGTCTTTGTTCAGCACAGCAATAGCCATGTATCCCTTTTTGCCGATGACGGCGCGTGTGGTCACTTCCTTCCGCTTGTGCTTTGCCAGATGAACGTAGTACGGAACACCAATCTCCTCTATTCCTCCTCCAAAGGTGTCAAACTGAGGGCTCAGACCAATTACTTGTGCCAGATCCGATGACCCGATGCTTGCTGCCCTAAAGGCATGAACAATCTCCTCCTTACAGCTACTCTTCGGATATTGTAGTATCGCATCCTGAAGTAAGAGCAGACCCACACGCAGAGATGCCACTGAGTCGAGAAAATGTATCAGCTCCTGCGATACATCGTCTTTCGATAATTCCCGCTGTAGCCTGCGCCACTTCGTGAGTACATCAATATCCCTGATACCTTTTAGTTGTTCTTTCTTGCCACCTAATCTGATTTTTATCTCTGGAACCGAATCGGGAAACATTGGTAGTATCATCCGACCTTCCGCACCGTACAAGATAAAGAGATCTGTCGTATCTCTGTCGAAATCTTTCCTGATTCTTGGGGTTGAGCCTTTTAGCGTATCCACTGTCACCTGTGTGGCTCCATAGGTATATAAGTACCACTCTTCGCCACTCAGAGTAGAGTCGGAGGAGTCAAGCTTAATGTCTAACACATGATACTCTGATGCCTTGTGGCAGGAGGAAAGTATCAGGAGAGTCAGCAGGAGTATGCCTGCGTATTTCATACCTTTCATCATCTTAAATTTAGGCATTATCTACCAGTAAAGCGGTATCCAAGATCAATGCCTGCTCCCATGGTTGTATGTCATAGTGACCAAGCAGTGCCAGCATCTCTGCGCGTTCCTTTATCGGAATACTATTATCACTTCGTTTCCTTAGTCGTTCTATCCCCTGTGCTCTTTTTCCTTGTGCTATTAGGTGTAAAGTTGAAAGTTTTGAAAGTTTAGT
>JBAKGE010000110.1:0-5961 GCA_037191085.1 Porphyromonadaceae bacterium
AGTGACTATGGTGTTGCATTCGATGACTCAAATTTTTCTCTTACATCGGAGATCTACTGTATACCCATGTATAGGTATCTCAAATCCTATACAAAGATAGTAAAAGCAGGGTATCTGCAAAGAGATGTATTCCATCGTCAACATATTTTAGCATTCCGATTCTTACATTTAACGTGCTCCAACCTCAAGAATTACTCTTTTTCAGAGCAGTATCTGTGAAGATAATTTCGCTGGCTTAATCAGAGCAATGATGAAACCGTGAGTATTTGCAGTATAGTCGGTGTGAACGTTATTGACTTGCACGTATTGCAAATACGTGCATCATCTGCAGATTTTACTTCGGACTCAATGGAGTTAGATTTTGGGGAGATATCAACTCTGAGCTTCAATGAAAGGCTGTTGATATCTTTCTGGTAGAGGAAGATGATAAGCCCGAGCTATTAGTTGTTAGAGTCCTAAAAAGAGTGATGATAGCCTTCTTGATGTGCCGATGATGCTTTGCGATAGGGAAGTTAGATATGCTTGTTTGTGGTGGAGAGAAGTCTAAGACAGAGAAGCGAAAGTATGAAGTTGACTTCAGTTGCTGAGGAAATTCTGAAGACGCGTGACGAAATTCCATCGAATGAATTGACCTCCCTCAGCTGTGACAGATGAGATAGATGTCAAAGACTCCACAGAGCACATTGCGAGGATGAGAGAGCAAGGGATCTTATCATAGAAAAACAATGGTAACTATATACAAGAGGGAGAGCCAGGTTTATACTTCTTAAGAGGGCTACTTGGTGCACCTGTTTCAATGTCTGATTTTAACTTCCAAGGGAGATTCTTATTAATGTGGGGGAGTAAAATCGATTGCCTACTTATCCATCAAGATACATCCGTTCATTTATATGTGACTAGAGTCCCATTGATATCATTGATGTTTCTAAGCAACTCAAAGTGAAGTAAAGAACTATTTACAATTCGGATCTCGTGGCAAAATTCCCTTCTGAAAAGTTAGTGATTATCTCTTTTTCTTCCGTATTGCTCACTACTTAAACGTGATAATTAACTCATTAACATTATGGACGATGGTCTAGGCGGCGGAGGTTATTGCCGTCCCACTCTAAGTAGAGTTGGTAGGCTCGACCTCTTTCCACTGAGTAGTGGCGGTTCATTTTTCCTATGTTTGTGAAAATATCGCCTTTGCCTGCTGGCTCCTTTATCCTAAAATTGAGAATGGTAGTGCTAGGATTACCTGCATGCGGATCAGGACTGACCCAGAATCCGAAAGTGGCATTCATACCTGCCTCTATCTGGATGATGGGTAGGCTACACTTTATGTTGTGCATGAGGGGTAAGCTTTGCAGGTTTTCAATATCAAGAAAAGGGGCTAACCCCTCAGTCATAAAAGCACCCCCGGAAGAAGAATAATAGAAGGAGTGGTTGTAATTATTCCCTCGAAGTGCGATACCATTGGTGACTAGTCTTTGGTTGGTACTATTCTTTAAAGTGATGACCACAAATGCTCCAATATGCTGCATGTTGGCACTTAGCCTAGTTTCTGAGGATGTAATATTTGAGAGGGTGAAAAAGGCGGGTGAGGTGCTGAGCCGATTGTGAGAGTACTCCCCTAACTCATGAGTAGGATGCGCGTGTACCGATACATAGAGCTTATCATCTTTGATCATATGATATTCCGCTACTACCCCGAAGAGGTCGAAAGGGCGGGAGACATCTATGACTGCTGGTGCTTGGAAGAGGAAGATGGGTTTAGTGAGGTCATCTAAGAGATCATTACCCTCTATCTTTTCAAACTGCTCGGGTGCCAGTAGTGCACCTTTGTGGAACTTTCCGTCTTGTTTGAAGTAGAGTTGAAGATCGTGCCTGTCACGTTCCCAAGTGAAGCGTATCTTCTTCGCTTGCATATCCTCCACTATTGCACGTACTGCACCCTCATTCCCCTCCTCTACTGAGAGTGTGAAAAGATGTGAGGAGGGAAAGGCATTTGGTTGTTCTTGTTGGCAACTACTGAGTAGCAATAGTGCAAGAGCTAACGTACTTCTGATATATTTTACCATTGCTCAATTGTCATGTCGGGGTAGATGATGGTGCTGTTGACCAGTTTTTCGACATCTACCTGCCAGTTTTTCTTTTTTGCTTCTGTGTATTCTATGTCTCTTCCTACGCCAGGGTTGTTGGCAATGAAGAGGTGACCAGGGGTTTTCCCCCTTCGATCTGGAAGTACCTTAAGTAATTCTCTAATCTTTGGACTGAAAAGATCGCAACTAGTCATATCTAAATACTCTAGCTCTGGAGTGTGCATGAGCTCATCCACGATAAAGCTAGGATTACCAGAAACAGATAGTCTCCGTAAGCCCTTCTGCCCATGAAGCGAAATAGCATTTTTATTTCCTGTGAGGTCTAGTACTTCCAGCAAGCCATTTTCTGGGAGTTTAATGCTTGGTACGGGTGTATAACGGAGTAGAAGTGTGCGGAGATTGGTGTGCCTTGAGAAATCCACCTCCTTATTCGTGAAAATCTTGAACGCTCCACTTATATCCAGGTACTCTAAGTTTATGCTGTGAGAGAGAGGAAATCCATAGAGATTTTTCACCCCAGAAAGATCCAACATTCTCAGTATTTTTCCCTCAATCCTATCTATATAGACAAAGAGTTTCTGGTTTGCTAAAACTGCAAAGTGCGTAACTGGACCATAGAAAGTGAGTGAGTGCCCAGGGGCGTTGTGTACAAACTCATTTCTCCTAGTATTGCCTAAACCAAACTTTTTTATCTCCTCTCCGCTATCTCGCTTTCCATTGCCATTCTTATCCACCCACACTTCGTTTTCGCGTCCTGGTGTTGCAACGATGTTGTAGGCGATTTCGTAGCTGTTGTCAAGCCGTACTGTTATCTTCTCCTGATCTATAGGTGTGGGGATAGGTGGAGTGGGGGAGGGGATGGGGATTGCGCTACGCCTATTACCCTCCTTATCTGTGATATAGAGTTCTTGTCCATCATATGTGAGGTATAGATGGTAGGCCTTGCCACGCTCAAAGCGGAGCCCATCCGTTTCTATCTCATTGCTACTTTCTAGCACTTGTCCATCTATGCTTGCCCTCACCTTAATTCTAGATACTTCGCTACCATTAGGAGTAGGGAGCAACCAGCGTAAGAGGTGTTTGCTCTCTCCGGGTAGTAACCGAACAAGGCCTCCCGTTTTGCTTACACTATGCAAAGAGGTGCGGTATTGGTTGGAGAGGAGGTCTAAGTTACACCCACTGGGAAGAATTTTCCATGGGCTTTCGCCTTTATCATCAGTCAAGGACGCTTCCACCCTTATACTGTTATTGCTCTTGTTGCTGAAGTGTACCACTTCATAGGTGGCTAGGTGGTGGAACTTTAGGCGGAGCGTCTCCCTTGGCAGTATCCCCTTGTGTATAAATACCAGCGGTGGGTGTACCTGACTTAGTTCATCGGTATCTTCTACATATTGTAGAAACACGAGCTCCTCTCCTTCCGTGCGAAGTTCTGCACTACCCAAAAGGGCAAGCAATGTAAGCGATTCATTCCTCCTTATCCATGTGGGAAGCTGTAACTCAAAGTGACAAATGTCACCTTTGGAGCCGATTTCTCTCACCGCTGTAGGTGCCAATTTCTCCATTCTGCCTCCCTGAGCTGCCACCAATTGCACTCGTTCTCCTTTCTCGAAGAAGACCCGGAAGTTGGGTGTTGTACTCTCTGGTTCCAGAAAAGCACGTGCAGACTCTACCATTTCTTCTACTGTTGCTTCTACCCGTACTACCTGCTGGCTCAAGGGGGCGAGTGCCTCGCCATCTTTCCCTTGGCACCCCGTAAGAAATACCAAGAGGAAGACGAGGAGCAAAGTGTAAAGCGGAGATTGTTTAAGTTTTATCATAGTTCTATACCAATTACAGTATCAGCCGAAGGAGCCATAACTACAATTTCGCAAGTAGCCGTCCTATTGCCCCCTTTTGCGGTGACTGTGATAGTTGCAAGACCTGCTTTTCTTGCAGTTACCTTACCGCTCTGATCCACTATAGCAATCTCATTGCTGCTAGATTTCCACGTAACTTCCTTATTGGTAACCTCTGCGGGTGTAATGGTGGCAGTGAGGGTAAAGGTATCTCCCTCAGCAAGTATTTTCTTTGTTTCGTTTAGAGAGACATTCTCCATAGGGATGCTTTTTTTCTGTTCTTGCTTACTAGTAGAGTAGATTTTGCCATCGCTTTCATAGGTGGCATAAATGTGGTAGATGTGCCCTTTCTGGAAATTAATACTCTCGTTGATCTGGAAATTTACAGATTCCTGATCTTGCTTGTCACCCACTTGTCCCTTGAGTTTCAAAGTGGAGGGGAAACTCTGAGTGCCTTCCTTTAAGAGGTACCAATGGTAGAGTATAGTCTCACCGTTAGCGTTGATGGAGACGGGAGTTTTGATGGTAGAGGTGGTACTCCTTTTGCCGCTACCAAAAGTTTTCTCACTCACTATCCATAGTTGATCATCGTATTGCTTCCAGGACTTTTGACCTTGTGCATCTACCAACTCAAGATCGAAAGTTTGGGTGCTAGAAGAGACGTTCTTGATGTGGATAGCTTCGTATACGCCTAGATGCTCGAACTTCGCTTTTATAGGCACCCCCACTTCACCTATATTAGTATCGGTAAGGACAAAAGCGAGGGGAGCCGTGAAGCCTTCAATAGGAGCAGAGACCTTATCGGTAGTGAGATATACCTTATCGTCCTTTACCTGTGTAGTACCTCCACACACCCCTATGATGGTCATCTGCTTAGAGCGGTTTATGCTCTTGGGCAGCTCGAACTCGAAGTGGCAAAACTCACCATCATCCCCTACATAATTCGGGTGAACAGTATTGACGATGTGTACCTTATTATCTTGCTTTACAAAAAGGTGGACGTCATCCGAGGAGCTGAATTTCACGCTGTAATCAAGTGAATTCTCCGCCTGAGAGAGGACCGCTCTTGTGGAGAGGTTATCTACTGTAGCCTGTACCTTTACGATATGAGAGGTGTTAGCAGCCTCGGGCGTAGTCTCTTCATTCTTCGTACAGCCGACGAGCAGTAACACGTCAAATATCAGCGCCACTCCCTGAAGTAATCTTATATTGTTTCTCATCTTGTTTCTCCTTACGACTGTTTCAAGATGGAGAGGACATAGTCTTCTACCTCTCCATATACTATCTCACGGTGAGCATCCTGTACCTCCTCTATAGATAAAATGAGACGGAGCCTATACTCTCCCTCGTCAACATCCGAGGGTAGAGAACCCTTTCCCGAAATCTTTCCTCCTCTGCTATGCCCACTAAACAGGCGTTCTTCTGGGGCAAAAGTGCCATCAAGATTAAGGTCCACCCACGCTGTGAGATAGCCCTCTTCGCTTCCGAAGCCTTGGCCTAACTCCACTTCATAAGACACTTCCTCTCCAATCGTAGCCACAAATGCACAGTTCGTGTATTGAGCGTAACCTGTTGCTCCCGAGGTATTGCGAACACTATTGAGTACGAAGCTTCTTATGTAGAGTAGCCCCACTTTCTGCACTTTCACGTCCTTATAGTCGGGCAAAGGGTGCAGATTCACTTCCTCTTTTGATTCAAAGCGAGGAGGCTCTATACCGATGATAGCATCTTGGGACTGATTGTAATGTCCATTACCTGCACCTATTCCGGTGGTACTGGGAGAAAGACCATCTAGCTTAAACCAACCATTACCTCTTCCACCCCAGCCCCAGTTAATGTGGTAATAGTCGGCCGAGTCGTAACCATCACACACAAATGTGTGTCCCAAGTTACCGTGAAAACCACTATATATGATAGGTCTTTTAGCTTTTAGTTCATTACGCATCAGTTGGTGCCACTCCTCCTCTGTATAGCTACCCTTATACACTTGTTGCACTGTGCCAGCATAGTTGTAGTGTTTCTTCAGTAGGCTTACTATAGCAAGG
>JBAKGE010000111.1:0-5897 GCA_037191085.1 Porphyromonadaceae bacterium
GGTGATGCGATACAATTGAAAGAGGTCTAAATAGATAGTGCCCCGATATTATTTTGTCATACTTCCCTCATGGTTGGGAGGTGTGTCGAGTACTGTATCTTGAGCATCCCCAATTGGGGCGAAAAAAAGCTCTGGGTCATCGACGAAGAAAGCTCCGGGAGGTTGATTTGACGACCTTTGGGAAGTCGAGAGAGCGTTCTCTGGGAGGTTTGTGTTCTCTGGTATTGAGATTCAATGCATGTGTGGTAGTGCTGCTTGTACTGAAAAGCCCAGCCCACCGGCAGAATTGTTCTGCCGGTGGGCTGGGCTAACTTAAGGTACACGTACCGTGTGGGGCTTACAGTTTGTCGTTGGAGCCAAGTACGTTATTTATCTTGTGTGCGTAGAGAGCCTTCATGCGATCACGTGCCGGACCGAGGTACTTACGTGGGTCGAATTCCGCTGGTTTTTCGGCGAGAACCTTACGCACTCCGGCAGTCATAGCGAGACGGCTGTCAGAATCAATGTTGATCTTGCATACAGCAGACTTGGAGGCACGGCGAAGCTGTTCTTCGGGGATGCCCACAGCATCTTTTAGTCCACCGCCGTACTGGTTGATAATGTCTACTTCCTCAGTAGGTACAGACGATGAGCCGTGAAGCACGATCGGGAATCCGGGGAGCTTCTTTTCGATTTCCTCGAGGATATCGAAGCGTAGAGGAGGAGGTACGAGACGTCCGTGCTCGTCGCGAGTGCACTGGTCAGGAGTGAACTTATTCGCACCGTGCGATGTGCCGATCGAGATCGCAAGAGAGTCTACTCCGGTCTTGGTGACGAAGTCGATGACTTCTTCGGGGTGGGTATAGTGAGATACCTCGGAGGACACTTCGTCTTCTACACCTGCGAGTACACCGAGTTCACCCTCTACGGTGACGTCATGCTTGTGAGCATATTCCACTACCTTGCGTGTGAGCTCTACATTTTCGTCATATGGGAGGTGTGAGCCGTCGATCATCACGCTGGAGAAACCGGTATTGATGCAGTCAACGCAGAGCTCAAAAGAGTCTCCATGGTCGAGGTGGAGCGATATCTGCGGAGCCGGCAGACCGAGTTCCTTAGCATACTCTACGGCACCCTGTGCAAGGAAGCGGAGGAGGGTCTGATTGGCATAACTGCGAGCACCCTTAGAAACCTGTAGGATCACAGGAGACTTGGTCTCTGCACATGCCTGAATGATGGCCTGGAGCTGTTCAAGATTATTGAAGTTAAATGCAGGGATCGCGTAGCCACCATCTACTGCCTTGGCAAACATTTCACGGGTGTTGACCAGCCCGAGATCTTTGTAACTAATCATGTTGATTGAATACTAAATGATGAATGTAATGTGTATTATCTGTCTTCTTATCTAATCTTTCTGCACAAATATACTACATTTCGCTCAAACAAACCCCGATAAAGGAGGAGGAAATGGGGCTTTTACTCGGAAATCACCAAATCCAAGTATATCGGATAGTGGTCCGAAAAACCTCCAGTGTATTTGCTCCCGCGGAAGGACCGTCTGGGACGACCGTTGATCTGCATGCTCTGTGGCGCGAAAATATTCATCCCTCCTCCCATGATCGTAATCCTTTCGTCAGGATCAAGTAGTGTGCCTGAGACAATGAATTGATCAGGGAGCCACATTCTATGAGAGTAGTAGTGTGTGCCCTTACCCTGTTGCTCCAAGAGTGAGCCGAGATTGTAGAGTGAACTGTGCTTTGGCACTTCTTCCGGATCGATGGATAGGGTGGCGAAGCCATTCTTGACCGCACGATCAGAGGGATTGTCATTGAAGTCTCCCATGACTATAATGCGCGCATCTGGACGCTTTTTTTGTATCGAAGAAATGACTTGATTGATCTTTTCGGTGACTTTGATGCGCTTCCGTGATGTGCTATTGACGCCACCACGTCTGCTGGGGAGATGGACTACGAATACGTCGAAGAGCAGTCCCGTAGATTTCTCCTGAAGGGTCACCCAGAGGGTGTTGCGCCCGGATCCTTTGCGCTCGGCAAAGGTACGCTTGTCTCTCATGTAGGGGTAGTAGAGTGTAGAGCCATAGTGGGGAATTTCATTGGCTTCTATCATTCTAAAGTGCCGGGGGTGCCATAGTAATGCTACGTCGACACCGCGTGGATCTGCGGCGAGAGAGACAGCTTGTCGGTAATCCTGCCGCGCGAGCTTGGGATGGGTGATGAGGTCTCTGACGACCTCGCTATTTTCGACCTCTACCAATCCGATGAGTGCTGGGTAACCCCATTCACCAGCCGAAGAGATGACCCCTGCTATGGTGCTGATCTTCTGCTTGTACTTGGCGTCAGTCCAGTCGATTTCACTACCGGGGAGGAATTCAGAGTCGTCGGTGAGAGGGTCGTCAACAGTGTCGTAGAGATTCTCGACATTGTAAGACATCACACGCAGTTTGGGGTAGGAGTTGGATTTTTTATCCTGAGCAAAGGTATTAATCCACAGGAGCATGGTAAGAAGAAGTAATGCAATACACCTCCAGCCGACAGAGGTACAATGTACTTGAGGGCTGGAGGTGTACTGAAACTTATACGGTGTATCAGGCATTGCTCATGCAGCGCATCGTGTCGTCAGGCTTTAACGGGAGCATGCTCTAGGATATCGAGGAGATGCTTCCAGAAGAGCTCTACCGTACGAATCTCGAGTCTCTCATTTGGGGAGTGTACATCACGCATCGTAGGACCGAAAGATACCATATCCAGGTTTGGATACTTCTCCTTGAATAATCCACACTCAAGGCCCGCATGAATAGCAAGTACCTTTGGTTGTTTACCGAAGAGACGTACGTAGCTCTCCTTAGCAGCCTTGAGGATCGGAGTATTGGTGTCAGGCTCCCAGCCCGGATAGCCGTCTCGTTCGTAGACCTCTGCTCCGGCAGCCTCAAATACCGCGGAGACCATATCACCTGCATAATTCTTCTGGGACTCGATGGAGCTACGCTGGCTGGTTTCGACGAAGATAACGTCCTCGCCCTCTTTGTTGTGCATCTTGACAGATGCGAGATTATTGGATGTCTCCACGAGACCCTCTATAGTGTGGCTCATGCCGAGTACGCCGTGAGGGCATGCGACGAGTGCCATGATGAGACTGTCGACAGTGTCCACATCGATGCAGAATTCAGGTTTGGAGGTTGTGCTTACGGTGATGACAACGTTTGGATCCACAGCCTTGAGTTCATTTTGTATTTCGGCAGAGAACGTATGGATGAATGAGACTACCGTTTCCTTATCCTCCGGTTCGATACCAATCACTGCATGTGCTTCACGTGCGATAGCATTGTGGAGGTTTCCGCCGTCAATCTCTGCAAGGAGGAAGTCTGCTTCGGATGCCAAATTGTAGAGTGTGCGCCCCATAATCTTAACGGCACTGCCGAGTCCCATGTGGATGTCTCCTCCCGAATGACCACCACGAAGCCCCTTCACGTCTATCTGGAGATAGACAAGAGAGGGGTCAGCATAGATCTTGTCGTACTCGAATTCTGCCATGGTGCCCTTGCCACCAGCACAGCCGATGAAGAGTTCACCTTCGTCCTCACTGTCGAGGTTGAGGAGGATATTGCCTGTCATGAAGCCGGGCTGCAGTTCCATAGCGCCAGTGAGACCGGTCTCCTCGTCTACGGTGAAGAGGCACTCGATGGGGCCGTGCTTCAAGTCGTCAGACGCAAGGATAGCAAGCTCCGTCGCCACGCCGATACCGTTATCTGCACCGAGGGTGGTACCGTCAGCTTTTAGCCAACCATCTTCAATCTTGGTTCTGATAGCATCGCAGTCGAAGTCGAAAACCACGTCATTATTCTTCTCGCACACCATATCCATATGGCTCTGTAGGATGATAGTCTCACGATCCTCATAGCCCTTCGTAGCAGGCTTGGTGATTAGGACGTTGCCGACGTGGTCCTTTTTGAATGGGAGGTTGTGCTCTTTTGCGAACTTCTCGAGGTAGGCGATGACCTTACCTTCCTTCTTGGACGGACGAGGGATTTGGGTCAGCTCGTGGAAATACTTGAATACGATCTTTGGTTCTTGATTAATCATTTCTGTTTTTGTCTCATTATTGTTTTTAAATAGAAAATTTGTTCTTTGGTTATCTGTGTTGCGGGTCATCTGTACTGATGAAGTGGTGTGACCTATTTTTAAGATTGGGTAAAGATACAACATCTTTTTCTATTCAACGGTTTGTGAAATCTAAAATAGAATTAAAATTTTGCATTTGTCGTCGATGAAGCCGGGTTCGGATGGATTGTATTGTCGAACTCTCACTTTCCTCACTTCAGATGTGTGGAATACCTTGTAAAAACCTCTGGGTCGTTGATGATTCGATGTCCCGGAGATCGTCAGAGAAAGCTCTGGGACATCGAATCATCGACGACCCAGAGCTTTCTGAGCACTTGTCCACGTATGGGATTTAACTAAATGGCTATCCTGGTGGTAATTTTCTATTGCCAAACTCGCGTTGAAACAACAAATTGGCTTAAAACCTTTGCCGATGGAGAGAAAAGACTTATATTTGTTGGCAGAAAACGAAACCGGTAAAATATCCAATTCAGAATTGATAATGTCTCAGATCCTTCTCATCACGCTCCTTCTGATCGGTGTAGCTGTGCTACTTCTGGGCTTTAGGGTGTTCTTCACAAAGAAGTGGGGGTTTCCTAACACTCATGTTGACGGGCAACCCAAACTTCGTGAGCAAGGGCTGAGCTGTCATCGGAGGCAGCATCGTGAAGCCCAAACGCACAAAAATCTATTCGACAGGATAGCGGAGGATGCACAGGATTGAGATGATCGTGAGGTTAGTATTACTCTCAAGGGAAAAGTAATCGTTAGTAACAACATACATAGGCTACAACTTATTTTACACTCAGATTTTCAGATGAAGAAAAGTTATTCTATCCCCCTGCTTCTCGCAGCTTTTTTAATCAGTCTCAGCGTTGTGTCGTGTGACAGCAATAAGTCTGCGCAGTCTGCTACGGCAACCGGTGTCGATGATTCACAGGCCGTTAGTAAAGACGGAACTCTGTCTATTGCTTACGTGAACATTGACTCTCTTCTGGTGAATTATAATTACTCCAAGGACCTGCAGGAGAAATTTATGAGAAAGGCAGAAGCTAACCAAGCGACAATCAATCAACAGGGTCGGAAGTTGGAGGATGAGATGCGTGACTTCCAGTACAAACTGGAGAATAATGCATTTTTCAATCAGGATAGAGCACGTAGCGAACAAGAGAGACTGCTGAAGAAGCAGCAGGAATTTCAGGAACTCAATCAACGTCTGTCTGCAGAGATGATGAAGGAGCAGAACGAAATGAATAAGCTCCTTAGCGACTCCATCATGAGCCAAGTACGCGAATGGAATCGTATCCACGGCAGGTATCAACTAATTCTTTCGAATGCAGGTAATGATAACCTTCTGTACGCTGACGAGGCGTTCGATATCACGAAGCAGGTAGTGGAATATCTCAATAGCAAGTATACTGCTCCTAAGGAGACAGAGAAGAAGTAAGGGCGATCCCTCTGCCACGGCTTCTTGGAGTGACTACGATAGGCCTTCGTCACAGTAGGGTGAGGAATACACCTGCTGACGAGGGCTTATCTTGTGTCAGATGATGAATGGTGATTATAAGAGTATTCTTTTTCTTGTTACGATCAAATATATGGACTTAATAACTCCTCCATTTCGTTTATTGTCGGAGAATAGATACCGACAGTTGGATAGCTACAAGGATCAGGCAAAGCTGATACAGGCTACTCAGCTCCGTCAGGTCACACAGGTGTTGTGCGAGACAGAGTATGGTCGGACATTGGGTATACATGAATCCATCGTACGTGACCAGTACGAGAAGTTTGTGCCTATAG
>JBAKGE010000024.1:0-24066 GCA_037191085.1 Porphyromonadaceae bacterium
GCCATGCTACAGTCGATGCTATCTGTAGGTTATCGAATCCCAGAGAAGGCTGTGCTCATGTCTACTGGTAGCTCCAAGGATAAGGTCACACTCCTAGACTCCGCACGGCTATTGGTCCAGAAAGGCTACAAGATCTACGCCACCAAGGGAACCAATCAGTTTCTGAAAGAGAATGGCGTTGAGAGTACAGTCTGCTACTGGCCCAGCGAGGAGGGAGCTCCACAGGCTCTCGATCTGCTGAGGAGCAAAGAGGTAGACTTTGTAGTCAATATCAATAAAAACCTCACCCCGGGTGAGCTTACCAATGGTTACATGCTCCGCCGTGCTGCTATTGACCTCAATATTCCTCTCGTTACCAATTCTCGTCTCGCGGATGCCTTCATCCATGCGTTCTGTACCATAGATCTCGACAAGATGAAGATACTCAGCTGGCAGGAGATGAAATAAAGTCTCTACAAAGTGCCCAAAGCACTACATGTCACCGCTAATGCCGAAGGGTGAGGTACGCGTGTCCGGTACCTCACCCTTCGCTTTCTTGCTGTCCAGCCTCTATACAGAAGCGGATATAGAGTACTCTTACTTTCCTATCGCAAACGTATCTAGTACATCATCGCCGGTACGATAACAGCTAAAGTACAGGCTGTCCGCCGTAATGCGGATATGCTGATACGTGCGTTCACCCGACAGAGAGACCACATGCTTCGATGGGTCAGCCACGGGGTACGTCTTCCACGCAGAGGTGGTGGTCACGTACACAGGCAAACGTCGCTTCACTCCGGACTTCAGGGGCTCACTATCACGTGCATACGAGTGGTCGTGCCCTGATAGTACCAAATCTACTCCTGCTTCCTCCAATATCGGACGAATAGCATAGCGCATCAGCATATTGAGTCTCCCTCGACGTACCGAGTAAACCCCATGGTGCCCCATGACGATGAGAAATGGGTCATCGCTACGCTCCGTCAGCACGAAACGAAGCCACTCTCTCACACTTCCAAGATGAGCATACAGGATATTCGTATCCAAACAGACAATACGTACGTGGGGATAGTCTATGTAGAAAGATTTTCCCTCCTGCCCCTTGGGACCATTGCCTGGATAGCGCATCGCCCTTCGCCAACGGGGACCAAGGACGAAAGGTAACCCCCACTCATACTCATGATTACCTGCCACAGCGATGATAGGTATCGTAGGAGCAAAGGGACGAATAGTCTCGTAGTAGACATTCCAAAATCGCTCCTGAGGACGCTCCAACTGATCACCAATGAAGAGCCACGCATCCATGTCAGGATAGCGATCATATACATGCTGTACGAAAGGGGCAGACTCCCCAGTATTCCAGTCCTGCAGGTCGCCTATGAGAACGAAATCCTGTACCGTATCTCTCTCCTGCACCCAGATGCTATCCCTATAGCTATATAGTCCCTCACTGTCCCGTATCTCGTAGCCATACCTGTCAGGGACGAGCTGATCCATACTGACACTATACACATATGTCAAACCACCATGAGTACGGATCTCTTCCCTCAGTGCAGGGAAGTCATGCCCCCCCTCCCCTGCAGAACCACCGATCCGCAGTGAGTAGTCCCTCTCCTCTCCACTCACCCACGTAAGTGTTCGCCCATGCACCCCGTCCTCTGCGGGCATCATCATCACCCGCTGGATACCCTCGGGTAGACGATACTCCGGTTCCATGAGGTCACCGAACCAGTGGTTCCAATTCATCGCCAGAACCCCACCAACCACGATCAGTACTCCTCCCCAGACTATTGTTTTCGTCTTACGCATAGTTTCATTCATTATTTTGTTCCACAAATGTATACATTTTGATAGTAACTCCCGCCCTCACCCTCTCCCATTGTTTTACACTATGGAGCAATTCTTTTTTCACCATCCTCGACAAGCATTTTTCCCTTTCCTGCACCCATATTTTCGACAAAGCCCCTGAGAAAAATATTTGTGCACGATCGAGCAGCGTACAGAGCATGATCGAACACTGTACAGTGCATGATCGGGCAGCGTACAAAACGTGATCGGGCACAAACATTTTTCTCCCTTTACTTTCACAAAACACCTCCCCTCATCATCATCAATAATTCCCACTACAGACATTGAATATCTCGGGCAAAGTCAGTAAGTTTGTCAGAAGCTATCGAATATTTCCCCTGAGATAGTGGATGCACGAGGCAATCCAACAGCAGAGAACCTCAGAGAGGGGACCAATTAATTCGTAGAAGAAAATCCGAATGATCATCAAGGGGTGGAACCTACCGATTTAGATTAGAGCAGTAAGCAAGTAAAACTTCAATGAATGAAATGACTAAACAAGAACATGAAGACAAAAAATATTCTATGCCTATTAGGAGTTTCAGCAGTCATCGGCGCAGTCATGATAGGAATTAATGGCTGCGCGACCATGCCAAAGGGAGCAATGGCAATTAACGATTTTGACCCCGACAAATACCTCGGCAAGTGGTACGAGATTGCACGATTTGATTTTCGTTTTGAGCGGAATATGGACAATACGACTGCTGTTTATTCAAAAAATGAAGACAACAGCATCAACGTGGTGAACCGGGGGTACAACTACAAAAAGGGCAAATGGAGTGAGGCAGTAGGTAAAGCCAAGCTTGTAGATAAACCTAACGTGGGTCGACTGAAAGTTTCCTTCTTCGGTCCATTTTATTCGCCTTACAATATCATCAAACTTGATCCCGAGTATAAGCATGCTCTCATTGTGGGAAAGAATACGGATTACATTTGGTTTCTGTCCCGTACTCCGGATATGCCTGAGGACGTAAAAGCAGAATATATGAAAACGGCGGAGGAGCTGGGGTTTGATCTTTCTCGCCTTGTGTGGGTAGAGCATGGGAATAGATGAAGCTATCGATAATTAAAAGATAGGGAAAAGAGTGGCTATTGTCTTTTTTTTACTAACTTTGCATGGGTTGTCGCCGTAAGTTAAGGTAAGATTTCACCCAATAGAGTAAGGCGCCAACCTCGAAGACAGTAGACACTACAGATAGAATGGAAAAAGAAACGGTTTTAAGTGGTATCCGCCCGACAGGAAATCTGCATTTGGGCAATTATTTTGGTGCTGTGCGCAGCTTCCTCAAGATGCAAGAAGAGTTTGATTGTTATTTCTTCATCGCTGACTGGCACTCCCTGACCACTCATCCGCACCCCGACAATATCATAGCCAATACGCATACCATCCTCGCTGAGTATTTGGCATGTGGACTGGATCCCAACAAGGCTACCATATACGTCCAAAGTGACGTCAAGGAGGTGCTGGAGCTTTACTTGTATCTCAATATGAACGCCTACTTGGGCGAGCTGGAGCGTACCACGTCCTTCAAGGACAAAGCTCGGCAGCAGCCGGATAACGTGAACGCCGGCCTGCTCACGTATCCTTCACTCATGGCAGCAGACATCCTGATGCACAAGGCGGACAAAGTTCCTGTGGGTAAAGATCAGGAGCAGAATATGGAGATGGCACGGAAATTTGCCCGTCGGTTCAATTCGATCTATGGTGTGGATTTCTTTAAGGAGCCTGCTTCCTTCAGTTACGGAGATAACTTCGTGAAGATTCCCGGGCTCGACGGATCGGGTAAGATGGGCAAGAGTGAAGGAAATGCTCTTTACCTCATGGACGACGAAGCAACAATCAAAAAGAAAGTAATGAAAGCCGTCACCGATAGTGGACCTACAATCCCGAATAGTGAGAAACCTGAGGTGATTCACAACCTCTTTACGTTCCTTAGCATCGTCTCCACCCCTGACACTTATGATCACTTTGATGCCGCATGGAATGATTGCTCTATTCGTTATGGAGACTTAAAGAAGCAGCTTGCCTCTGATATCAATGCCTTCTGTGCTCCCATCCGTGAACGCATCCTCGAGTATCGCAGCGATACGGCTCTCCTCGAACGCGTAGCCAGAGATGGAGCCGAGCGTGCCCGTGCCCATGCACAGCGGACAGTGGAACAAGTAAGGGAGATCGTTGGATTCCCTCCCGTACGCGTGGCGAGGTGATGCAGATGACCGAGATACACAGCATTTAATTTACACGAATTATAGATTTACTAATGAACGAAATGAACGAAAACACTATTACTGGCAAGATAATCCATGTGCTTGAACTTGTGAGTGGCGACAGCAAGCGCCGCGAGGGTGAAAAATGGTACCGTCAGGAGTACGTACTTGAGACTATGGAAGAATACCCACGTAAGGTGTGCTTCCAACTCTGGGGCGAGGATCGCATCAAGGGTGCAAACCTTCAACTCGGTGATATGATTCGCCTGACTTTTAACATCGAGAGTCGCGAATACAATGGCAGGTGGTACACCAGTGTCAATGGGCGCATGGTGGAGAAAAATCCGGGAGTAGCAACCCCCAACCCCTACGTCGGTGGTATGCCTGAAACAAACAACAACTTTGGGGGAGGTCAACCTTTCGGAACGGGACAAGGCTTTGGCGGACAGGCCAACAGCAGCACCCCTAGCGATGACCTTCCATTCTGAGACACCCAACTGTTCGCCCTACCAGTGATACGGGCGAAGACGGCAGAGCGGGCTGTCATCACAACCAAGATAGACGGATCAATGTGCCTATGGCTTTCCACCGGCCAAGGTGTGGAGCCATGGGTACGTCGGAGAGAGGATATACAGTTAAGGTAGCTTTGTGAAAAGCGAATTTCCCACTTACCCTGCCCAGAGCACAGGTAAGATAGAGAACAAATAAAAGAAAAACGACACACGCTGCATGGCGCAGAGGACAGTGCAAAGTTCGCCCGAAAAACAGGCAGACTGAGAAAAAACCATACCGCACCAATGCGCCGAGTGGGATGATGTCGAATATCCGCCGACCAATCGACGAGCAACAGATGGACCGGCGAAGAGTAAATAAAAAGACATATTGGTACACGTTTAAATTTGAATAACACTTCTAATAGCTTTTGTTAGAAATATATCACACAAGATAGTGACATGGGATTTAAGGAAGTAATGGCATTACGCCAAGCAGGAGATTTCGAAGAGGCCTTGAAGTTGGCTCGTGCGGACTACGAGGCAGGTGCTGATCAGTGGTCGGCGTCCGCGCTCTTTTGGGTGCTTCGCGATCTTGCTTCAGCATCTTTGGACAACAACAGAACCGACGAAGCGACTCCACTCGTCAATGAGATGGCAGAGCTGATCAATCAAATGGGAGCCACTGCCGCAATGGCAAAAGATACCCTCACCTCGCTGCAGCAACTGACCATAGCACACAACAAAGAGATCCAAGAACTCCTCGACAGCATCAAGACCGAGAAAAATAAGTACAAAGAGAGAGAGAAAGCGGTATCTGCCTACCAGACTGCTCTTGAGTGGCACCACAGCGAGGGATTACACCCTGAACTACACGAGACATTTGCAGAAATTATCATCAAATTTCTGGAGAATAAGGGAACGTATATATCACTCGAAGAGTTCAAAGCTGCCACGGAAGTGTACTTCGGACTCCGAATGCCAGTAGAAAAGACTCCCGACATCACAATCCTGGAGCTTGTGCTACAAGCTAAAAAGATATTTGGTCGGGAGATCAGTCTAATCAACTTCCTGCGCTTTTGGGACATTGAGCGTCTGACAGATAAGGAATGGAACTCCAAAGGCTCCAAAAACAGCACTCGACATGCAATTGAGAGCCTAATCACGCAGGTAGGGAGAGAGCTCGTGGACACAGCACCCCAGACCATCCCACAGCAAGTACTGCGCTTACGGGAGCTAGCAGAGGAGCACCTAACAGATGATGCACCAGAAACCACTCTGCTGAATGCACGCATACACCTCGTTGAGGGGGACAAGAGTACTGCCTATGATCTCTATCGTGAGCTCCTGATATCAGGGCACGAGGCTTCGGCGTGGGCCGAGTTCGCCACGCTTGTAGACAATCCCGATCTACAGCAAAGCATCCTGACCAAGTGTCTCAAGGAAGAGAATAATGACTATGCCGAATACTTGGACGAAGTTCACTTTGCTCTCGCGAAGCACTTGTGCCGAAATAAGCAATACCCAAATGCTCTACGTGAACTCAACGTCTTGGCACAAATAGCACAGGAGAAGAGTCGGCAGCTCCCCTCCGACTATGATCAGGTGCGCGCTCAGATTCCCGATGAAGTGGAGCAGAATAGGGACAATAAGACCTTCTACATCCATGCAGCACGACAGGCAGAGGAGATGATTTTCTCCGAAATCCCCGAGATTCCCATGCTTGTGGCGGATGTCATCGCCCTCAAAGTCGGCAGACCACAGAAGCAAGTGATGCCGATGCTCAAGCTCAAATCTACTGACGGTAAGACTGCCCTAGTGAGCCCCAGGGAATCAGGGATCAGAGCAGGTAATAACCGTGGACTAGTGTACATGGTCAAGCTGCTCGAACGCGAGCAGAAGCACAATAAGGTACTGCTGATGACTGCCACCGACATCGAAGCACGCCAGATATTCCCCATAGAGATAGGCTACATCACCGGCTACAGTAGAGACATGCATGCGTACCATCTCATCAATACGAAGAATAAGCACCTATATCTACCAGGCAGTGAGGATACATTCTCTGTCGGTGAATTCGTCAGCTATCTACGCTTTACGGAGACAATACCGCAGTACAACGACAAGGGCAAGACGGGTACACTCATACGGGAGATGCTCCTTGACCCTCAGCGTATAGACCCGCACGAGGCTGTGGCACACTATCCTATCGTACGTGCTGTCGTAGCTCAGGTACACGAGAGTATGGTCTACATCGTTACTGACGATGGTGTACAAGGGAGCTTCCACAGTTCGATATCACCCATTGACCTTACCCCCGGCGATCTCTGCGCCCTCAGGGGATTCATCTTCCGCAAAAAAGATAAAATCACCGGCGATACGATTAGCAACTTCGTGACCCTGTCCATGGAGCCGCTTCCTCCCGATGCGCTCTGAAGATTAGTTCAAACTTAAATAATTGATTCTCACAACCATTATATCGCAAGCACCCTCTTTACAACCATGATGTGAGCGTAAGGAGCACCAAATTTCTCTGGGTCGTCAGTAATTTGACGACCCAGACCTTTTTGTCAGGACCTCTGGGACGTCGCTCACTCGACGTCCCAGAGGTTTTTTCGGTCTTCAGTCACTCATTACAAGACACATCTCCGAGAGGTTCATAGTGGCGATATGCTAATTGTCTGAATGGATACAAAACCCACCTCGCGAAAGATGCCACCTATCCCCCAAGAAGAATGAAGAGGAGTATCGTAACTTCAATGTCTACTATTTTAGGAACAAACGAAGTGGAAAAATATCGATAATTTGCTTTACTTAGTACCAAAATATTGCTAAATCTAAAGGTTTTTGGGGATTACTCGCAGAATTGAATTACCTTTGCAGGAAAAGATTAACAGTTATACCGTAATTCAATTCAGTGATGGCAATGGACGATACAAGGACCTCGATCGTCAAGATTCGTGATCTACACAAGACCTATCCGGGAGCACAGCCCCTCCATGTATTGCGTGGCGTATCCTTAGATGTATACAAGGGGGAAATGGTTGCACTCATGGGAGCCAGTGGCTCGGGCAAGAGTACGCTACTCAATATCATCGGTATCCTTGATACGTATGACGAGGGCACATACCACCTCAATGGCCATCTGATTGAGCACCTCTCGGAGCACGATGCGGCGGACTTCAGAGGGAGGCACATCGGTTTCGTTTTTCAGTCATTTAACTTGATATCCTTCAAGAATGCCGTGGACAACGTTGCCCTACCCCTCTACTACCAGCGTGTGGGCAAGCGTGAGCGGACCAAGCTGGCGGAGGAGTACTTAGACAAAGTAGGGCTTCTTGGCTGGAAGGATCACCTCCCCAATGAGATGTCGGGAGGGCAGAAGCAGAGGGTATCGCTGGCACGAGCATTGATCACAAGACCGACGCTCCTCTTGGCAGACGAACCAACGGGTGCACTGGACAGCAAAACAACGGTGGAGGTTATGGATCTACTCAAACAGATCAACCACGATGAGCATCTAACCATGCTCATCGTGACACACGAGCAGGCTGTGGCAGATGATACTCAACGCATCATACACATTAAGGATGGTCTAATCGTAAATGGAGGATACGAGGGATGAACTTATCAGAGATCACCAATTCGCTCAAGAACAATAAGCTACGGACCTTTCTCACCGGATTCTCCATTGCATGGGGGATTATTCTCCTTACGGTCATGCTCGGTGCGGGCGATGGGGTAGAAAAGGGGATACGCAACACTATGAGTTCTCTCGGGGCAGATCAGATCCAGCTGACAGTCTCGCTGGGGTCTACCGACACACCGTATGCAGGCTATGCTCAAGGGCGTGACATCCACTTGAATAGGTCACAACTTCAGTATCTGAGGGATAAGAATAAAGAATTAACATATGCCATAGAGCCGAGCTATAAGTCCTCAGGCACGCTACAGACGGACTTCGGAACCTCCTCCGTAGAGTTGGTAGCCATGTCGCAAACAGAACAGGACTTTAGTAAACAACGTCTTGTACAAGGGCGTCGCTTCAGCCCACGGGAACTGTCCATGGGTGAACGTGTGGCGATACTGACGGAGGGAGATATCTCCAAACTCTTTCAGACCAATCAAAATCCTCTGGGGCAGAATGTGATCATGAATGGCATCACTTATCGTGTCGTGGGCGTGGTGGAGACAAAGAACCCTTTCGTAGGGACCATATACATTCCCTACGAGACCTATGCAGGCATTAACCCCAATAAAGTGATACACATCAACGACATCATCATCTTTCCCCGAACTACTTCTTCCAAGTCCATGAAAGCAGTACAGAAAAAGATAGAGACAGAGATACGCACAATGCTCAAGGTAGCCCCTAATGATAAGTGGGCAGTACAGGTAAAAAGCTCAGCGGACATGGAGCAGGGGATGAATACAATGTTTACGGGGTTACAAGTACTCCTCTGGATCATGGGAATAGGAAGCCTGAGTATCGGGACTATCGGAGTGTCTAATATCATGAGCGTGACGGTGCAGGAGCGGATGCGCGAATTTGGTATCCGCAAATCCATAGGAGCCAAACCACGTGATATCCTACAACTGGTCTTGGGAGAGAGCTTGATCCTCTCGATCAGTTCGGGCAGCATCGGTCTCGTCCTCGGATATGGGATCATCAAACTACTGGACTACCTGATCGCGGTAAACCACTGGGCGGAGAAAACTTTTCCAATGGGTCCCTCCGGAAAATTTGCCACATTCACAGTCTTTGAAAACCCGAATGTGAACATAGGAGTGACGGTAGGAGCGCTAGTTATCCTCATACTCGCAGGGTTAATAGCAGGCTTCAGCCCTGCTCGCAAGGCCATCAGAATCCCTGCAATCACTGCCATGAGGGACACAAAATAACGTACAGAGAGAGAGGACAGATCTATGAAACTAATCAGCAGTGAGTTCCAGCAGGAGATCTGGTACACGATCCGAAGCAATAAACGCCGTACACTATTTACAGCGTTAGGTGTCTTCGTGGGAATGTTCTTCTTCACCCTCCTCACAGGGCTGGGAACCGGTACACGCAATGCGATTGATCTGGCACTGGAGGGAACATCATCAGAGCAGCTCTTTGCCTTCACAGGACGGACTACACTCCCCTACGAGGGGTACAAAGCTAATCGTGAAATTGCTATCACATACAATGACTACGAGGAACTGAAAGCAACCACACAGAACTTAGACCTCGTCTGCTGTATGACGGGGTGGTCATCAAATGGTCCCTTCTCAGACATGGACGTGGTATCCAATGGCAAGAGTCGAAAAGTGTTTGTCGCTGGGATAACAGAGAACTATGCAGACCTCAATACAATAATCACCGTAGAGGGGCGAAATCTCCGTTCAGATGAAATAGAAGCAGGAGAGCCCAATTGTGTCATCGGAGAGTCGATCGTGGACAAATTTTATTCCACAGCTGCGGATGCTATCGGTAAGTACATCAATGTAGGAGGAATCGCCTTTCGCATTGTAGGTGTGGTAAAGCCGTTTTCAGATTCGTTCCAGACCGGATTCAATATAGGATGGAGTATCCAGCTCCCGATCTCCTATGCTCTCAAGAGTGATCCCACCACATCGGTGATGCTGTCTGTCATTCCAAAGCCCGGTATCACAGCGAAGATGGCGGAGGCAGATATCTTTAGAGTAGTGTCCAAGAATCACCACATAGACCCTCGAGATAAGGATGTGGTTCAGACCATCGGAATGGAGATCTTCCTAGAGATCTTCGGTATGATACAGTCAATTCTGGATATCCTTATCTGGGTAATCGGGCTGGGAACACTCTTTACTGGTGTCATCAGTGTCAGCAATATCCTCCTCGTCACCGTGCGCGAACGACAGAGGGAGATCGGCGTACGACGTGCCCTCGGTGCCAAGCCTGAAGATATCCGCAATCAGTTTATGCTGGAAGCACTATTCATCATTCTTCTCGCAGGGGTGGCTGGACTGCTCTCTGGATTAAGCTTAACACTAATCATCGGTAGCATAGCTGAGAGAAGCCCCGGCATGAGTAGCTACTTGCTCCGCCCGTATCCACAACTATGGGTGCTGATATTCTCGATCATTGTCATGGTACTTTCGGGTATACTGGCTGGTCTTCTCCCCGTCTACAAGGCACTACAGATAAAGGCGATAGATGCTATACGGGATGAATAACAAACGGAATAGAACACAATAATCTCCTCATACATTAAACTCATATCAACGGTTAATCAAACGACAATGGCTACGAATAAAAAAAGCATCTCCCGCACGATCGTCTGGGTAGTTATTATCCTCTTTGCTGTCCTTATCATTGGCGGTGTACTCATCAAGTCCCAGAAGCCTGGCAATCGATACGGCATCGTCACTCCCACGATGAATGACACCGTGATTCAGAACACTGTGCTCACAGGTAGTATCCAGCCTCGGGACGAAATCCTCGTGAAACCGAAGATGAGTGGCATCATCGTTGAACTCCTCCACCTACCCGGAGATAGGGTAGAAGCGGGCGAACTCCTCGCTCGTATACAAATGGTTCCCAACGTAGCCACGGTCCAAAATGCAGCCTCTCGTGTCGAAAGTGCCCGTGTGGCACTGCAGCAAGCTCAGAATGTATACGAGCGCGACAAGCAGCTATACGAACAAAATATCCTCGCGAAAGAGAAGTACGAGCAAAGCACTACCAACTACAATAGTGCTAAAATAGAACTAAGTTCGGCTATAGAGCAACTCGAATTGGCCTCCAAAGGGTCATCGGCACGCACAGCTAAGGAAAATAATACCCTCGTCCGTGCGACTGTGAGCGGAACAATCCTCGGTCAACCCGTCAAGGTCGGTACCAGTGTTATTGAGTCCAATAACTTTAATGACGGAACCACGATAGTGAGCATTGCAGACCTCAATGACCTACTCTTCGTCGGCGATGTGAACGAGAGTGACGTCAACAAAGTGAAGCAGGGAGCAAATGTTATTATACGTGTCGGTGCAATACGAGAACGCACATTTCCTGCCGTAGTGGAGTACGTGTCCCCCAAAGGAGCAGAGAAGAGCGGCACAATACTCTTCGAGGTCAAGGCTGCTCTTTCACCTGAAAATCTCGAAGGATTAAGGGCAGGATTCTCCAGCAATGCTGAAATAGAGCTCGACCGTCGCACCGGAGTAATGACAATCCCCGAAAACGCCGTCACCTATCGTGGCTCCAAAGCCTACGTATATGTCACTAAGGGGGGCAACGAAGCCAAGGACTTTAAGGAGCTGGAGGTAAAGCTCGGGCTCTCTGACGGACTCAAAGTAGAGGTCATTAGTGGTCTCAATGGTGACGAGAAGTTAAGAGGTAACCAACTTGGTGCCGGAGATAAGTAAGAAAAAACATTCACTTCCCTTATCAACAAAAGAAAATGACTATAACTCCACGGCTTTTCACCCTCCTATCTCTCCTTTGCTCTGCATCCATAGGTACTTCTGTCCGTGCCTCGGCACAAACCAACAGCGCGGTCCCACTCCCTGTGAGCACAATGACACTGAGTGCATGCGTCGAATATGCCTATAGTCACAGTCCTCTTCTCCTACCTCTTGATGCTCGCATCAAAACTCTCGAACTATCGGAGAGTACAGCAAAGCAAGCATTCCTCCCATCCGTCAATGCATCAGTAGGTGAGGCTGTCTCTTTCGGTCGCTCGCAGAGCATCGACGGCATATACCGCAATGTCTCCAGTGCAAACACAGACTTCCAAGTTGGAGCATCTTGGGAAGTCTTCACTGCCGGTCGCCGATGGTGGAGCCTTAAGCGCAGTCAAGAAGAGCTCAAAACCCGAGACTACATCATCGCAGAGACCAAAGACAAAATCGCTCTCTCCGTGATCGAGGACTACATCAATGTCCTTCTCGCCAAGCAAATGGTAGATGTAGCTAAGGAAAACCTCTCTCTCTCGTCTGTACTTTTGGACCAAACAAAGATACAGGTAGACCTCGGGAAGCTCCCCCTCTCCCAGCAAATACAGATAGAGAGCCAAGTAGGACAAGACCAGCTCACCCTTACAGAATCTGAGGCAGATCTTGAACGGGCTATCCGCATCCTACTACTCGATATGGGTGTGGCAAATACTTTCACTTCCATAGACCTTCCAGCCCTCGAACCTGAGGAAATAGCTCAACGTCTACAGGAGGCATTTCCGGGGATGCCTGCCCCTGGATGGGTCACTCCGAGCACCAGGCTGGCACAGTCGCAGTACAATTTATCCGAGTATGACGTCAAATCGGCCAAGGCTGGTTACTGGCCCTCTCTCAGTCTCAATGCGGGCTACTCTAATGGGTACAATTACGCCTTTGGGGATGGAATTGCCGCCAACATGAACACCTCATTCTCCGACCAGATCAAACGCAATGGCCGTGCATTCCTCAGTATGACACTCAATATCCCTATCTATGATCGCGGACAGGTCTCCAACTCCATTCGCCAGGCAAAAATACAACGTCTCAACCTCCAGAGTCAGCTGGTGCAGAGACAATTTGAGGACACACGCAATATCACGCTTGCTACTACTGAACTCAAAAAAGCCCAAGAACAATACCGCATCTCGATTCAGAATGTCGCTCTCACACAGCAGGCACTGGATATGGCAGAGAAGGAGTTTAAGACTGGACGCATCACTGCCTACGAGTGGGATCAAGCTCGCAATAAGTACCTCACAGCACGGGGCAATTATCTCCGTAGTATCTACAACCGTCTTCTCCGCACCATTAATCTCTCCTACTTCAATACGGGCATACTCCCGCTTCATCTTGCGGAGTAACGCTCCACGACCTATGCTCCTGTGTGTATGCACGGGAGTGTAGCATAGGGACAATAAAGGTCTGGATAGTGAAAGATAGACTACACATTCTTATACTCTCTGACGAATGGAGACAGTACCAAGCCTCCTACCAGACCTGAGAGTAAGCCTCCGAGGTGTGCTGCGTTATCGACACCTGGCACGAGGCCAAAGAGCAAATTCGCTCCGATGAAAAAGGCGATATCCTTCAGCAGAGATTTTACGTTCGGAGAACTATATGCCCGAGTGAGTAAAAACCCTGCGAGAGCACCGAAAAGTCCCATTATCGCCCCTGAAGCCCCGACACCCACTACCGGACTCTCATGTGATAGGACGCTGCTGATGCTGGCAATCACACCAGATACTACATAAACCCCCAAATATTGCGTACGACTCACTCGTACCTCAAGGATAATCCCTGCTATGATGAGACTACCCATATTGGCGAGTAAGTGCATCGCTCCACTATGAACATACGTACTCGTCAGTAGTCGCCACCATTCTCCTGCCCGTACCAGAGGGGCATAGCAGGCTCCCCATTTCAGCAAATCATAAGCCTGAAAGTTAACAAATCCCAGTCCACAGAATACCATAATCAAAAACACGACTACATTGGCATAGATGAGGATTGGTGTGATGAAAAAGCCCTCATGGGGTGTTATTGCTCTCATGTTCTTGAGCCACTCCTTTCGTGCCGTTCGATCAGGTCTTCCAGCCTTGATGCGCTCTACCTCCTCAGTGTTAATTTGGGGTATGATCGAGAGGATGGACCAAATCACAATCGCCACCACTATCGCTATCAGGAGATACATTCCTCTACTACCACTCCTCTCGGCATAGGGCTGACTCATCCCATGTAGTATCACTCCATCGGGCACGATGTACTGGCCATCATTGAGAGCTATACAGTAATTCTCATAATCCTCAGACGTCGATTCTATCCGCTCGAAGCAAGCAAATGCCGTGTAATCCCGCTCCTTGGCACTGATCTGACTGCGGTGGACGAATCCCTCAAAGACCTCCTGCTTATGCTCCAAGCTAAGTTTATTACTGATCCTATCTCGGTACAATACTCCGAGCCACGCTGAAGGGGGATGAGAAACTGTATCGGCAGCTGTAGCATAGATAGGGAGGACTGCATAGAGATAGAGGTTGAGATCCTCCGAGTACCGGCCACCCACCTCAAAGGTGGCGTAAAAATGTATGCTAGTCGTATCTACATGGTACGTATTCGTCTCGTAATAGCGGGTAGGAGCATGACTGGAGGACCGGATCTGAGCTATCGTCTCCAGTCTAGTCAGCTGCCCAGTAGCTGTGGTCATGTACATCTGCGCTATCACAGTGGGTATGGTCATGCCAATCCATGCTATGATCAGGTAGGGAAACGTCTCCTTCAGCCGGAGGACTTTGAGTCGAGGATACACACAGAGCACCGTCACCACGCCAGCTGCCACCATAGGGAGTACGAATCCTGTGATTGTATCTCTCAAGTGCACCACATCGAACCGTACGGACAGTAGCCAGTGCAATAGAGTATAGCATGTGACCAAACCAATTAGAGCTATTAAAAATGGTTTGAATACAAGGTTTAGTTTGTCCTTCATCATTCGGTACTATTATTCAAGACTCTTTGGGAGACCGCTCATCGGATGTCCCTACGGGACGCTACTCACATGGCACATTACGGCTGATGCTGTCCTGTGAGAACAAATGTAGTCTTTTCCGTACAATATCAGACACTACCTCGATAGAACCCCCCGACACTCTATGTACTCCACTTCACCATAATCTACCCCAATCTCCAAGCCTAGGAGGACAAGAATCCTAAAAAATCTCCGAACGCACGTTCCACCCTGAGGAGCTGATAGCTATCAGCTCCTCAGGGTTATTTCTTTTCATACTCTCATCCACAGCCCCACCTACGTGGGGGAGTAGGAGTTGGATTTGAGGAGGGAAAGAAGTACCTTTGTGTACGTTATACCCACTCACACAGGACACTCCCTGTCCCAATCATATATGACAGATACTAATGTTCGGGATATAGATATCACTCGCCGAGGTCTCATCCGTCTATCCCTGCCCGTCATTATCTCCCTCGTGGCTCAGAACCTCATCGGAGTCGTAGATACGGCATTCATCGGACGACTTGGAGAGGTCCAGCTCGGTGGTACCTCCATGGCGGGGCTGGTGTACTTCTCCATATACACGATCGGCTATGGCTTGGCCAGCGGGGCACAGATACTCATAGGTCAACGCTATGGCGCCGGGCGCACCCATGAGATAGGACACGTGCTGGGACAAAGTCTACTTATGCTACTCATCGCAGCCTTGGGGTTGCTCCTCGTTACCCTCCCCTTTGGTTCGTGGCTCTTCGGCGGTCTGCTTAGCAGCCCACACGTGGCAGAGGTTGCTATAGAATACTGGGACTATCGGTCGCTGGGCTTCCTCTTCGGGTTCGTAGGATCTGGATTCAGGGCCTTCTTTGTCGGGATCTCCAGGACCAAGGTCCTCACCTACGCTGCCATCGTGATGTCTGCAGTCAATATTCTACTCGACTACCTCCTCATCTTCGGGCACCTCGGTGCCCCTGCCCTCGGAGTCAAAGGAGCTGCTATTGCGAGCGTGATCGCCGAGTGCTCTGCTATGCTCTTCTACCTTGTATACATGTGGCGAAGGGTGGATCTGGAGCGATTCGGGGTGCAGATACCAGAAATATTTCGCCCCGATGGTGCACTCATCCGCACCCTTTTCGGGCTCTCTATTTACTTGGTACTACAAGCTTTGGTGAGCCAGTCGGTGTGGACGGTATTCTTCTTCATGATCGAGAGTTTGGGCGAGCGGGAGTTAGCCATCGCCTCGATTGTCAAGAGTATGTACATCCTACTATACATGCCTATCAATTCGTTCGGTACCGCTGTCCGAGCGACGGTGAGTCAGCTCATCGGTGCCGGTCAGCGCAGGGCACTACGCCTGTATATGAAAAGGTCTATCGGGGTATCGGCGGTAACAATGCTGGTGGTAATCTTCTTCATACAAGCTTTCCCGTCAGTTCCACTACGCATATTCACGGACAATATGGATCTGGTCAGTAGTGCTATACCCTCCCTACGGGTCATTACCTTTGCTCTCCTCATCTGCTCCATGGGCAATATGTATTTCGGGGCACTGAGTGCCACCGGGGCTACGAAGGTGGTCTTCGTCATTGAGCTCCTCAATACCGTCTTCTACCTCACCTACTCCGCTATCATGGTCTATGGGCTGGGGGCATCTATTGCTGCCTGCTTCAGCGTGGAGGTCTTCTACTACCTATTCATCTGGATAATGTCGTATTACCATCTACGCAAGCACTACTTCTGACGAGAGAGCAATAATTTCTCTGGGTCGTCGATGTCTCGATATCCCAGAGAAATTTTTTGGAAGCTCTGGGTCGTCGAGATGTCGATGACCCGGAGCTTTTTTGCCCTATGTTCAGAATTTCTCGGAGCGGGTGCTTGGGATAACCCGGGGATAAAAGGGAAGTGAAGGAATGATGTTTGGGGAGAAAAAGTTATATTTGTGACTTGAGGTTATCTTGGATCACCTACACGAGACGTTTTTTCGGACATGCCAAGTCTTGCCTGTACTCATTGACATGAATATCTCCAGATCATACACTCATCAGGGTCCTGCTCCGACGGGTTATCTCTTTATGCTCGTAGGTGCACTTCTGGTCGGGACTATCGCTTTTGTCTTCTTGGTACAACCCTCTCTGATACTGTCCGGTATATCGGAGAGCTACAGAGGTTTGGTTACACAAATCCTCTGGTCCATGACATGTCTGGGTATGCCTGCGTGGCTGGTAGAGTTCTACTACCGTAAGCGCACTTATCGCCAAATCTATAATATTCGTGAATCTCGGCTCCACGGGCGAGACTGGCCATACGCCATAGTCCTCGTGGTGCTCGGTTGTGTAGTAGCCGAACTATCCGTAGCCCTCGTAACCAGTTACTTGCCTGCACCTACGCAATGGCTGAGGGAGGTGGAAGAGAGTATCCGAGTGCAGACTCTGCTTGTCCTATCTCAGAACGATCCACTATCGTGGATACTGATATTGCTGGCAATGGTAGTGGTAGCACCGGTGACAGAGGAACTCCTCTTTCGTGGAGCGATAATGGGCTGGAGCATAGCCCGCACAGGGAGACTCCACTTATCGGTGTGGGTAGTAGCCATACTATTCAGTGCCATACATGCGGAGTGGAGCGGACTCATCGGACGGACAATACTCGGAGCGATCCTTGGCTATGCTGCGGTGTATGGTGGGATGCGTATGTCGATACTCGTCCATGCGCTCAATAACCTCATCACGGTAGTAGTATACAAGACTATCAATTCCCCTGACACCATAGAGAATACTCCCATCAGCCTACCGCTTATAGTGGCTGGTATCTCTGCTGTGATAGGGATCGTACATATCATTGATAGCATGCGCAGGCACATTAATAGAAATACCGCAGACATTCGACGAGATAATGAAGAGAATAATTAGCTTACTCCTGAGCACGGGACTGACCCTGATACTTGGGGCATGTGGCTCAAGCAGTCAGGATCACAAACACGAGCAGAAGGTGACATTCCCTATCGGTAGCACCCTGGAGGAGAAACTCCAAATGGCGTCTAACCTCGTACCCACACCACAGCAGGTCGAATGGCAGGAGCATGAGTTAACGGCATTCCTACATTTTGGGATGAATACGTTCACTGGTCGTGAGTGGGGGGACGGGACTGAAGATCCCGCACTCTTTAACCCCACAGCTCTAGATGCCGATCAGTGGGTGTGCACGCTAAAGGAGGCGGGATTCAAGCTCGTAATCCTCACCGTGAAGCACCATGACGGCTTCTGTCTGTGGCCCACGAAGACCACTGCACACTCCGTAGCATCATCACCATGGAAGGGTGGTAAAGGTGACGTGGTGGCTGAACTCGCAGAGGCTTGTCACAAGCACGACATGCGACTGGGTATCTACCTATCCCCTTGGGATCGCAATCACCCTGCCTACGGTACAGGCGACGGGTACAACAAGGTGTACGTGGAGCAATTGACAGAACTGCTGACAAACTATGGGAGAGTGGATGAGGTGTGGTTCGATGGAGCCAATGGCGAGGGACCAAATGGGAAAAAGCAAATATACGACTGGTCACGTGTAGCAGAGACGATAGCACGCCTACAACCCGATGCCGTGACAGCTATCATGGGTAAGGACGTGCGCTGGGTCGGCAATGAACGTGGTTATGGACGTGAGACGGAGTGGAGTGCTACGGTGCTGCCCCCCGGTGTATTTCCACAATCAGATAGCATACGCACGGCACTGAACATCAATGAAACAGTAGCCGACCTCGGCAGTCAGCAGTGGATAGAACAGGCCGGCGAGATGTATTGGTGGCCAAGTGAAGTGGATGTCTCTATTCGACCGGGGTGGTTCTATCACCCCGAGGAAGATGCAGCAGTGAAGTCTGTCAAGGAGCTCACTCACATATACTTCTCATCCGTAGGGATGAATTCCTGTCTTCTGCTCAATGTACCGCCAAATAAGGAAGGACGCCTTTCTGATGCTGACGTGCAGAAGATACGGGAGTTCGGAGCATTTGTGAAGGAGTACAATCGTCTTGACGCAGTAGTGGCAGGACAAAGCCTTAAGCTGAGTAAAAGGAAAGCTGTGGAACTATCGGTAGATCCGCAGCAGCCGTTTTCATCCATCCTATTACAGGAGGATATCCGACGAGGACAGAGAGTGGAGAACTTCGAGGTAGATGTGATGATGAGTGGTGCCAAGGACTGGGAGAAAGTAGGAGAGGGAACAACAATAGGTTACAAGCGAATCCTGCTCCTTGATGAGCCAATATATGCCCAGAAGATACGTGTACGCATCCTTGATGCCCGTGGAGAGGTTCACCTCAGGAGTGTGAAAGCTCACCTTGTGCCTACGATAGATGACGAACTGGGGGTGAATAACCTCGAGCTGCTGGATCCTAAGGGTTGGAATATCTATGCTACGGAACCACTGACAGTAGATATAGGGAAAAAGGCAGAACTGAAGGGATTCGTGTATACGATGAAGTCAGATAGGACAGCGGACACACTGCCGACACACTTCGTATTGGAGGTGAGCGAGAACGGCACAGACTGGACGAAGCAGATGGAGGGAGAGTTTGGCAATATCATCAATAACCCAATCCCACAAGTGCACTACTTCGAGAGCCCACTCCAGACCCGATACATTCGTCTGAGTGGCACCTCTATATCTGGAACCATAGTAGTGGTGGATAAGGAAGAATTAAAGTTATTTTAAACAATAGACCATGAGAACAAAGTATATAGGCGCGCATGTATCCGCCAGTGGCGGGGTATCGAATGCTGTCGTCAATGCCAAGGAGATTGGAGCGAATGCATTCGCGCTCTTTACCCGCAACCAAAGACAGTGGTTCCCGAAACCCTTGGAGGAAGAGGAGATAGCGAGATTTAAGGAGAAAGTGGTAGAGTTTGGCTTCGACACGAGGTATATCCTGCCACATGACAGCTATCTCATCAACCTCGGTGCCCCGGAAGAGGATGCGCTGAAGAAGAGTCGTCACGCTTTTCTGGACGAAATGCAGCGATGCGAACAATTGGGACTGGGGTTGCTCAACTTCCACCCAGGATCTCATCTCAAGCAGATAAGCGAGTCTGACTGCCTTGCCCGTATCGCCGAAAGCATCAATATCACTCTTTCCAAGACGAAAGGCATAATAGCCGTGATCGAGAATACAGCAGGTCAGGGAACGAACCTCGGTTATCGATTCGAGCACTTGGCAGAGATCATAGATCAGGTGGACGATAAAAGCCGTGTGGGGGTGTGCATAGACACTGCACATACTCTTGCTGCCGGATACGAGATACGTACGGAAGATGGTTATAGAGAGACGATGCGCGAGCTGGACAAGGTGGTAGGAATACAATATCTGAGAGGAATACACCTCAATGACTCCAAGAAGGAGCTTGCTACACGTGTGGACCGACATGACTCTCTCGGTGAGGGGGTCATGGGGATGACTCTATTCCGGTGCATCATCAACGACAAGCGCACAGACGACATCCCCATTATCCTTGAGACTCCAGATCCGACACGCTGGGCAGAGGAAATAAAACTACTCCGTACATTTGCCGTAGACAACTGATAGAAGACAATGCTGACTTTCCCTCATGCTAAGATCAACATTGGGCTGCGCATCATCCGTCGACGACCCGACGGTTACCACGACCTCCAGTCCCTTTTCCTCCCGATACCCCTATGTGATGTCCTCGAGGTGCTCCCCTCGGAGGAGGGGATGAAGTGGGATGACGGAGGGTTTGACGAATCCGCGTCTGAGGATAATCTCGTAATGCGTGCCTACAGACTACTGTCTGAGGAGCTGGGAGGACTGCCTGATGTACAGATCATCCTCCGCAAGCATATCCCCACAGGAGCTGGACTTGGTGGGGGATCGTCCGATGCATCGCACATGTTGAAAGTGCTGAGAACGCTCTTTGGACTCGGAATAACGGATGAATCCCTACACAGCATCGCCCGGCGATTGGGAGCAGACTGCCCATTCTTTCTCCGCCAGGGGGCACAGATAGCAGAGGGAATAGGCGACCTCCTTGAGCCCTACGACGTAGATTTGAGAGGTCTTCATCTGACCCTCCTCTTCCCCGGTATCCATATCGCGACGCAACAAGCATACGCAGGGGTCACTCCCTCTGCCTCCGGGGAGGATCTACGGCTCTCCCTCCGGCGTCCTCTGCAGGAATGGAGAGAGACGGTAGTCAATGACTTCGAGGAGTCAGTCTTCACGGCCTATCCACTATTAGGTGAACTCAAAGAATACCTATATACCCTCGGCGCCGACTATGCTGCCATGAGTGGATCGGGCTCCACGCTCTACGCCCTGAGTCGTCGCCCTATAGACCTCAGTACACTTCCCTATGAACATAAATCATTTACCCTCTAATCTCACAACTATCACATGACCAGATTTCACCTATTTCTGTTGGGCCTCTGCCTACCTATCATAGGGCTTGCGCAGGGCAATGACACACTCACCATCACACGCTACAAGGCACTACCCGCGTACGAGTATACGCTCCCCTACATGAGTGACAGCGTGGATATCAAAGGCAAGAAATTCGATCCCTCGTCGCTCTTCGGCACAGTACCACCACTTGACCTTGATGACCATCGACTTCGCTCCGTTACGACCTCGGCAGACGGATACTACACAGCTCAAAAAGGGAAAAACACGATACAAACCTTACTGATATCATTGCTTACGACCCGCTACGAACATGTTACCGCGTTGGTAGAATGCCCTGTTCCCTATCGTCTATACCTGGAGGGCAAGGAAATAGGAAGCAAAAATGAAATCCGCCCAGAGCAGTCTATCCCAGACAAGTACACTCTCAAATTGGAACCCAGTGCACACCGCCCTCTGATGATCAGATATCAGACTGATGACAAGCCTACCAACGCCCCACAAATACGGATACGGCTCGTGCCCAAGCTCGGCGCAAAGACCACACTCACTCTTCGTGATGACACCCAAGAGTACATGAGCATGGACTTCACCCTACGTGGAGAAGCCTTCACGGGCGTACAGATGTCTCCCTCAGGAAAATACATGGTAGTCCGCAAACGTAATTACGTGGACCTCAATCCCAGCAGTTCCACCCTCCTATACGAGGGTTCCAAGATGCGCACCGAGCTATCCGGAGCACTTGCCTCAGCATCATGGATGCCCCAGAGCGACCGCCTATGGATTACCCGAAGCACGGACACTGGCCGACAGCTCCTCTCCTATGATCCCGCTACGGCTGAGACTACCATTATCTCTGCTGCGATTCCGGAAGGCGACTTCACTATCCTGCCGGACGAAAAGACACTCATCTACGTGAAAGAGCAGGAAGGGCCCAAAACCCACCAGTACGTGGATCGTGTCATGGGACGCTACGACCACTACAAGAACAACCCAGACCGTGATAGGACATTCCTCTACGCCTATGATCTCACCACGGGAATATATCGCCCTCTGACCTTCGGTCATCGCTCCACAGCCCTTGTGTCTGCTTCCTCCAATGGACGTGAGATTATCATTTCCTCAGGGTACGATACCACAACCTCCCCTTTCCACACTTCTGACTTCATGGCTATGGATCTCCGGACAGGCAAAGTGGATACCCTCTTCACCGGAAATCCGCATATCGGAGGTATCCACCATACCTCTAACCCAGATATTCTCCTCATCACTGCTGATGCGGACGCCTTTGATGGCATAGGGCGTAACCTCCCCGAAGGAGCGGTGACCAACACCTATGACACACAGCTCTTCCTCTACAATCGCAGTACCAAGTCCGTCCGTGCTCTCACCAAGGACTTCTCTCCCGCGATCAGACGTGTGCTCGTCAGTCATAAATCAGAGAGGGCTCTCTTCTCTGCCGAAGACCGAGACTACGTTCGACTCTACCAGATAGATTTGAGATCGGGACACATCACTCTGCTGCCGAATCGGGAGGAGTATGTCGGTAGCTTTTCCGCTGACAATGCACTGCAGAACTATGCCTATGAGGGAGAAAGCTCCAATAATTCCGACCGCCTCTATATCGGACACCTCGGACGTGGCTCCGAGGCCGTGGTGAATGACCTTGCGGCACATCGCTTGCACAACGTCAAGCTCGGCAAAGTCGCGGACTGGACTTTCACCATGCCCAATGGAGACAAAGTTCCTGGACGCTACTATCTGCCTCCAGACTTTGACCCGAACCAGAAGTACCCCATGCTTGTCTACTACTACGGTGGCACAAGCCCCTCCGGTCGTAAGTTCGACTGGTACTACTCTCAGCCCATGTACGCAGGTCAGGGCTATGTCATGCTCGTCCTCAACCCCAGTGGCACCACCGGCTGGGGACAGGAATACTCCTCTCGCCACGTCAACGCGTGGGGCAAACGCACTGCGGATGAGATCGTCGCTGCCGTCAAAGGCTTCTGTGCAGAGCACAGCTTTGTCAATGCCCAAAAGATCGGTTGCTTCGGTGCCAGCTACGGCGGATTCATGACCCAATACCTACAGACGATTACAGACATCTTTGCCGCTGCGATGAGCCACGCAGGCATCAGCGCCCTCTCCTCCTATTGGGGACAGGGCACGTGGGGCATAGGCTACAGCACAGTGGCCAGTGCACATAGCTATCCATGGAACAACCCTCAGCTATACACGGAGCAAAGCCCGCTCTTCAGAGCAGACAAGATCAATACCCCTCTCCTGCTCCTTCACGGAACAGCGGACACTAATGTTCCCTTCGGGGAAAGCGTACAGATGTACAATGCCCTCAAGATCCTCGGCAAAGAAGTAGAGCTTATTCGCGTCTACGACCAAGACCACCACATCGTCGATCCACGTAAGCGTGTCGAGTGGATGCACACGACTATGGCTTGGTTCCAGAAATGGCTAAAGGATGACCCTACCTGGTGGGACGAGATGTACCCTGAGGTGAATCTCTAAATCGACCACCCTCTCACATCCTGAAAGATAATAGCCTGAAGCTCCAGAAGGGCTTCAGGCTATACTTTCGATGGATTCATCAATTTGGATTACCGTTGGGGGGGGGATAAAAGTTACTCTCCTGAGCCTGTGAATAAAAATATCATACCCCTCATTAC
>JBAKGE010000112.1:0-5702 GCA_037191085.1 Porphyromonadaceae bacterium
GGTAAAATGGTAGATTGGGGAGGTATAGGGGAATGTCTTGGATAAGCAGTTCTTATTACAATACCAATATATAGTATCAATGCAGACTACCATAATCGTTGAAATATTACTTTGGGTGTCATTGGGAGGAGTTGTTACCTACTATACTTGGAGGAGCATTAAAAGGAGGAAACAGGAAGCTCACAATAGAGAATTAATTCAAACAGTAACTGATCTAAATAGAGGTACAGCATCTGAAAGGCAGCTTGTGTTAGAGCTATTAAAATAGGATATTCACAGTCAGATATTTTCCATGATTTGTACGTGGAAAGAGGACAGGGATGGTACTCTCAGAGTGATGTAGTCTTGATTACAAAAACTGGGGTTGTCGTTTTTGAAGTCAAAGACTATAGTGGATGGCTCTTCGGTAAAGGATATCAGACTTATTGGACGCAGGTTCTGAACTTCGGGAAAGAAAAACATAGGTTTTATAATCCTGTACTACAGAATAATGCCCATATTGAAGCAATAAGAATGAGAATACCTCAACTCAATCATGTACCAATTTACTCGGTAATAGTTTATTATGGGAATTGTGAATTCAAGAATGTCAGTCAAATCCCGAGGGATGTCGAAGTGATATATTCGTGGGAGCTCCCCAGGGTATTGAGTGATATTTCTAATAGGAGCGAAGATCAGTATTTCGATATAGAAGGAGTCAAGTCTGCCCTAAGACACTTTGTGACTAATGGTGGTAATCCCGAGATTAGATTCCTGCACGCTAAGAACATTCAAGATAAAGTGCTTTAATATCACAGAAGGTACAAAGCTTTTATCTCTCATTGATATATTATTCTCCTTACCTACTCATCTGTAGTTTTCTGCTGACAGCAATAGGGTGGATTTTGTCACCTGCCTGTGATACGCACCCTACACTTAATCAGTATCAGAGTCTTCTCATTAACTCCAATACAATCGAAGCCAATTTGAAATATTTAGCAGAGGCTTATGACTAGTATATACTTGAGAAGGAAGTCGCTCAACGTATTATTGATGAAGCTACTCAAGCAATGAGGAGGGTGGCGAACATTAGCCACAAAGCTAAGTATCCCATCCTGTGAGATACTTAGCTTTGTGAATAGCTTTGATAGACAGCTTTCTTAATGTTTACTTCAGGGAGATTTTGTGGGTGGTTTCGCGTTTCTTGGCGTTGATGAGGTCGGCGTAGATTTGGGTGGTGGAGACATTCTTGTGGGTTAGCATTTTGGAGACGGTGTAGATGTCTGTTCCCATGGAGAGTTGGAGTACCGCGTAGGTGTGTCGGAAGCAGTGGAAGGTGATGTGTTTGGTGATACCAGCTGCCTCAATCCACCTCTTTAGAGGGTAATTGGTCATGCTTCGCTCTAACCCCTTAAAGACCTTTCCTGTGCTTGGTTCTCCGCATAGTTCGTATGCTTCATAGCTGATAGGGAGGGTTGCTTCCGTCTCAGTCTTTTGGGTCTTGATGCGGATGCAATAGCCATCATCTGGAGCCAGTTCTATGTGGTGCCATTTCAAGTTCAGTATATCACTGATGCGTAAACCAGTGAGGCAAGCAAAAAGTGAAGCTCGCTTAAGTACTTCGTAGTCACACGGAGTCTGAGCCAGACGCTTCAGTTCGTCAAGAGTGAGGTACTCTTTCTTGACCTCTTGGGGCTCAATCTTGTCCAAAAAGTCATTGACATTTTCCTTGATGAGCTTGTCTCTGTAGGCAATCTTCAGCAACCCTCTAAAGGTCGAATAATACCCCGAAGCAGAGTTTACTGAGATTTTTCCCTTGCGTTGCAGTTTATTGGCATTGAGCAGATACTCTCTAAAGTCTTGGCAGAGCTCCACAGTGATATCGCCAAAAGTGCAGCGCCCCTGCACGAAGTTGTAGAAGTGCTTATAGACGATGTCCCACTTCTCATCCTTTTTCTTGCACATCTCTTTGAAGTAGGCGAGGAAGTCCTTCTTCATCTTGTGGTGGTCGAGGAAGTCAAACTGCTCATTGATGAGTGACTGCATGCGAATACCACGGATGGCTTCTGCTTTGTAGAGCATGTCTCGGTTGAACTGTCGCTCCAGTTCGTTCTTTGGCTTCTCAAAGATATAGATACCAAGATACTCTCTTCGCATCATCTTCATTGTTTCGGGATTTCGGACTCCTGGATAGTAGTCCAAATAGAGTGAAATCTTACCATTCGGGTAAACTCTCTGTCTCAATGTCACTTTAACACATGTATGGTTGTTCATTCGTTCTAATATTTAATGGGTTATACATATCATTTGCAAGCAAAGTAAATCAGTTATCTGTCGGTGACTGCGATAACCGAGAAGTAACTATTGGATAATCATAGGTGGTTCGAATATTTGATCAAACTCTTTCTGAGGAACAAGAACAATCCGTCCTTTCTTAACCCTTGACACTTTATATTGCTTCAGGTAGTGATAGACTTGGTCGCGAGTGAAGTTGTACTTTTCCATTATCTCAGGAACCGTGTAGTACTTGACTTCCTCCTTCTCAATCACTCCTTTGGCTTCTTGTACATGCCTTTTGGAGTAAAAGGTCTTATTGCCCTCCTTCTTCTTGGGGATGTTGTGGTCGTAAACAAGATTGTAAACAGCCGAAAGTGTCATCTTAAATCTCTCTGTGATCTCATCTGCCGTACACCATTCAGTGATATCTGGGTCAGCAGCATACTGAGCAAAGTAGGCGTCGATGTGCTTTTTGCTCCAATAGGTTCGCCCTCTATTGTAGATCTTAGGGATATTCTCCCGCTTCCCGATGGCAAAGAGAGAGGAACGTGAAATCTTGTAAAGCTCACAGACCTCCTCCGAACTATAAAGCTCCGTGATAACAGCGGTGTCACTTGGCTGTCGTTTCTCATAAGGTTTTTCAGCCAACATTTTTTCAATGTCATCTCGTTTAATGACAGTGAGACGAGACGATAACTTGGATGCTTTCAGACGACCAGCATATATGTGGTCGTAGATTGTCTGTCGTGCAACACCAAGTAATTTGCTCGCTTCAGAGACCTTTAGGTATGGCCTGTCAGCAAAGTCTTCAATCTTGTTTTGGACTCTTTGCTTTTGAACAGTCTTTTCAGCTACTTCAGCTCTTTCTTCCCGTTTTCTCTGTTTGTATGCTCTACTCGCACAGGTGTGAGAGCAAAATCGAGTTGAAACCTTTTGTGCTGTGAACTCCTGACCGCAGAGCTCACAGATCTTTTGAATTGGTATTTTACTTCCCGCCATAATCGATTTTATTTATCATTTCGCCAATTTATTGTCAGCTATCTTACGTCATTGTCCGCTATTGTCCAGAAAGTCCAGCACCTCGGGAGGACAAAAGTGGGTGGAGTAGGTGTGCGGTACAATAGCGGTACAAAAATGAGCGCAAAAACGACTAAAATCGATAACGAACGAGAGTTTCGGATAAAACAAAAGGCACTCATATTGAGTGCCTTAGTGATAGTTTGTGATGGATGGTAAGTAGTCCTTACTTGCCGATGCAGAAGTTGGAGAAGATGGAGGTGAGGAGGTCGTCTGTGGTGACTGAGCCAATGACCGAGGAGAGAGCGTGGGTGGCAGCACGGAGATCCTGGGCGATAAGGTCACTGTACCAGCCGTCGGAAAGTCCATTGATGACAGCATGTAGGGCATTGGCTGCATCTGTAAGTGCTTGAGCTTGGCGGAGGTTGGTCACAAGGAGTTGGTTCTCTCCCACGTCAAGGTGGCTGAAGCGGTGCAAGAGGAGGTCTTGAACGGAACGGATCCCTTCGTCAGTACAAGCGGAAAGTATGAGAGGGGAGGTATATCCGAGTCTCTGAAGTAAGGTGCCGGAAGTCTGGAGTTGACTCGGATTAGCGATGTCTGATTTATTGATGATGGGTACTATGTTGTCAGCTGCCGTGTACTTGCACAACTGATGGTATACCTCACCGGGATCGACGGTGTCGTCCGTGGGATCTATGAGCCAAAGCGTAAGTGATGCTTCTTCTACCTTGGCGTACGCACGCTGAATGCCTATGTTTTCTATCTGATCGTTCGTCTGGCGAATCCCCGCAGTGTCTATGATGCGAAACTGCATGCCCTGTATATATATCGTGTCCTCTATCGTATCACGTGTGGTGCCGTGGATGTCGGACACTATCGCCCTCTCTTCCCGCAACAAGTGATTGAGGAGAGTGGACTTCCCCGCATTTGTTCGCCCCACTATCGCTATAGGTATGCCGTCCTTGATCACTTGACTTACCCGATAGCTATCCCTCAACGTCTCCACCTCTTGGCAGATGTGTGTACATCGTAACTGTAGCTCCTTACGGGAGACAAAATTCACGTCCTCCTCACTAAAGTCCAGTTCCAGCTCCAGCAGCGATGCAAATTCTATCAGCTCATCTCGCAAGGTTTGCATCTTGTCCCTAAAGTGTCCTCTCATCTGAGTCAGGGACATGCGTAGCGCCGCACGGTTCGTACTCGCTATCACGTCTGCCACAGCCTCTGCCTGAGACAGATCCATTTTTCCTGCTGCGAAGGCTCTGCGCGTGTACTCCCCCGGCTCAGCTATGCGTGCACCACTCCTTGTCAGTAGCTCCATGACTACGGCCAGTATCAGTGGTGAGCCATGCAGCGACAGCTCCACCACATCTTCCCCGGTGTACGAGTGGGGTGTTCTGAATACCGTGGCTATGGCATCATCAATGCGCTCCCCTGTCTCCGGATCACGCACCCATCCATAGACCGATGTGTATCCCTGTTTATCAGCAATGGGGGTACCGAATATCCGTCCCACTACATCGAGAGCGTCAGCACCCGACACCTTGATTACCCCCACGGCAGATCTCCCTGTGGGTGTGGCTATCGCGCAGATCGTATCATTCATGAGTATGGAGTGTAGTGTACGAAAGAACTCTGCAGTACACGGTGAAATGTGTCACGAGGGCAGCGTGACAAGTGTACTGTGAATAAAAAGGGTTCTGTCCCTCCTCTCCCTGCCCTACCCCGTCAATTGTGAGGAGGTATCGTGATCTTCGGTGGGATAGAAACGCAGCAAAAGACATCATCCGAGTGTTCAGTCAAGTGAGCAGACAGATGATGCCTTTTAATTTTTCTGACAAAGTCGTCGTCCAGCCTGAATGCCGGTACAGAACCTGCGCAGGTGTACGTCTTACTTCTTGTGACTACCGTAGCGGTTCATGAACTTATCCACACGACCTGCGGTATCCACGAGCTTAGCCTTACCCGTATAGAATGGGTGAGAGCTGCTGGAGATTTCCACCTTGACAAGAGGATAAGTAACACCATCGATCTCGATTTCCTCACGTGCCGCTACTGTAGAGCGGGTGATGAATACTTCGTCGTTGGACATATCCTTGAATGCCACCTCACGGTAGTTTTCGGGATGAATATTCTTCTTCATTTTACTGTACTTAATGAATTTTTATTTGTCTGTCATGTAATGGTCTGGCAAAGGTAACACAAATTTTCAGACTATTCCACCTTTTCATTCTTTTATTTCTCCTAATTCACTGGCAGACTTCCTCTTTTGGGGATTCTCGTATCTCAGGCTTATGGTGCGAGAAAATGCACACATGGCGATTCCCGAACTTAGGGTGTTGATAATTTGGTACTCGTGTTATTCTACCCCCACAATTCCACACAACCCATACCCTCTACCTGTCTGCAGCACGAGGTTCAGATAT
>JBAKGE010000113.1:0-5629 GCA_037191085.1 Porphyromonadaceae bacterium
GTAAAACTCAAAAATGCAAACTAATCCATAGACGAAAAGATGACTGGCGGCTGGGACTGTCGCTCATCTCGCTGCTACCGTTGACGTTTCTTTTGCAGATGGCAGTTAAAAGTCTGTGGGGTAAAAGTTTTCGCCATTTCATGGAAAGTACGAAAAAGATGTCGGAAGACCTCTTGGAATATGTGGCTACAATACCGGTTATCAAAGCATTCAGCCACGAAGAGACCCGAACAGAGCGAGTTCTCGGTGGTATGCGCGACTATATCCGTTGGGTGAAGCGGAGTATGTTCAGCGTTACCGTACCGATGACGCTCATCACGATGTTTTTAGAGGGTGGTATCGTGGTGATGACTCTTGTCGGTCTATATCTGATGAGTTCGGGCGAACTGACCGTGGCACGTTTTATTCTCACCCTGATATTGGGTGGACTGTTCTCGTCTTCCTTTGCCAAACTGGCTACGTTCCAGCACTTCAAGATTGTCTATGGTCAGTCGTTGGCGAGGGTTCAGTCAATTACCGAAGTACCTGCAAAGGATACGGCAGACAGGGATACGGATGTCATGCAAACCGATGTCAGTTTCGCACACGTGACATTTGCTTACCCGAATAAGAAAGACTGTGCGTTGCATGATGTCAATCTGCAATTTCCCAAGGGCAGCCATACGGCTATCGTGGGCGAATCGGGGTCAGGCAAAAGCACATTGGCAAGTCTAATGATGGGTTTCTGGCAACCGCAGTCGGGAACCGTTCGACTTGGCAGCGAGAACCTTGCGGAACTCTCCGAACGTAACATTGCCGATTTCTTTTCTATGGTGCAACAGGAGGTATTCCTTTTCAACACAAGTATTCGGGACAATATCCGTATCGGCAAGCCCTCCGCTACGCAAGAGGAGGTGGAAACAGCTGCACGACGTGCACGCATTCACGATTTTATTACGGGGTTACCCAATGGTTACGATACATTGGCGGGTGAAGCGGGCGTAAAATTCTCCGGCGGAGAGAAGCAGCGCATTTCCATTGCACGGATGTTGCTCAAAGACTCGCCGATTGTCATTCTCGACGAAGCCACCGCTGCCTTGGACGGGGAGAACGAGAAACTCATTCAAGAAGCTCTTGATGAATTGCAGCGTAACAAGACCGTCATCACCATCGCCCACCGTCTCAACACCATTCAGGAGATGGAACGTATTGTCGTGATGGACAAGGGACAGGTCGTGGCAACGGGAACGCACGGAGAACTGATGAACAACTGCCCTCTGTATCGTAATATGACGGAAACGCAGGAGCAGGTAAGCAAATGGCAATTAAAAGAAGAGGAGGTATGACAATGGTACGCAAAATATTGAATGAACTGACTGCCCGCGGAGTGCGACATCTGATTGTCTCCGCACTGTTTTTCGTAATTTATGCCCTCTGTGGCACGGCGATAATGCTCACTGTCTTGTTTTTTATCGACCGTCATATACAGGGAGAAAGCATCTCTTTAATTTCGGCAGCGTGGATACTCGGTGGTCTGCTGGTTTTGAAAACCATATCCAATGCCGTAGCCGATATGAGCAAGCACTTTGCCGGCTTCGACCTCGTGGAACGCATTCGCGAGAAAATCATCTTGAAGCTGAAAATGTTCTCGCTCGGTTTCTATACCAATGAACGGCTGGGCGAGATAAGCACTGTCATACACAAGGACGTGGATAATATGGAGATGGTTGTGGGGCATCTTTGGACGCGAATGTCCGCCGATTTCATCGTGGCGCTGATACTCGGCATCGGGCTGTTCTATGTGGACTGGCACATGGGGTTGGCGATGATAGCCATTCTTCCTGTCGCCCTCTTCTCCTTGTATCGGGGCATCCGTTCGGGAATGAAAGCGCAACAGGAGGCACAAGACAGTCTGGCGGATATGGTCAGCCTCTTCGTGGAATACGTTAAGGGCATACCTGTACTGAAGGTCTTCGGAGGAAAAGGAATGTTCCGTGACAGGCTCGACCGTTCTGTCAGCGAGTTCGGAGAAAGCAGCAAGAAGACCTCACGGCAGGCGGCCGTAAGCGTGGGCAGATATACCTTTCTTATAGAATTGGCTTTCGCTCTGATGGCTACAATCGGTCTTTGGTGGACTTGGCGTGGAGAACTTTCTCTTTTCGCTTACCTGATGTTCGTCATCGTCTCGAAAGAATTCTACAAACCTTTTGTCAATATGGAGAGTCATTGGCTGAACTATATCAAGGTAAAGGACAGTTACGAACGCATTTCCTGTCTGTTGGATGCTCCCGTGATCGTCGATCCCGACCAACCGAAAACGGCGGAACGCTTCGACCTCTCGTTTGAAAACATAGGGTTCCATTACGAAAAAGAGGGCTTCGAGATGAAAGACCTCACGTTCAACGTACCCGAATGGACAGTAACGGCTCTTGTCGGCTCGTCTGGTTCGGGCAAGACCACCATTACCAATCTGTTGCTCCGCTTTTGGGAACCGCAGGCAGGCTGTATCCGTATCGGTGGAGTGGACATACGGGAAATGGACTACGATTATCTGCTCGGCAAAATCAGCGTGGTAATGCAGAACGTCATTCTCTTTTCCGACACCATCGCCAACAATATCAAGGTTGGCAACCGCAATGCCACACAGGGGGAAATCGAGGAAGCCGCACGTCGGGCGATGATACACGACTTCATCGTCAGTCTGCCCGATGGTTACGAAACGAAAATTGGAGAGAACGGTTTGGGACTCTCGGGTGGACAGAAACAACGCCTCTCCATCGCTCGCGCCTTCCTCAAGGATGCTCCCATCCTCCTGTTGGACGAAATAACAAGCAATGTCGATCCCGTCAATGAGTACAGGATACAGCAGGCGATGTCCGCCCTTATCCGAAACCGCACAGTCTTGGTCATTGCCCATCATTTGCAAACCATCCGTAATGCTAATCAGATCATCGTGATGGACAAGGGACGCCTTATAGAAAAAGGCACACACGCGGAACTTGCAGTAAAAGACGGAATGTATTGCAAACTTCTGTCGATGCAGTAAGCTCGTAACAAGCAACAGGCAGTAAAAAAATACTCTTTACTGCCTGCTTTTTCTTGTTCAAACGAATTGTCTTTAATTTACTCTCCAAAGCACCTAAGCTTTTTCTTGATTACTCCTAAGCTTTTGAGTGAAAGCTTAGGAGTTTTGTCATCTTTTCTGTACCGTAAAAATTTACTAGTATTCTAAACTAGATCTTTCTGCTTCTTCATCCATTCTTTTTGCTTCAGCTAGGTAGTTCTTTTTGATATCTTTGAAAATTTCAGCCACATTGGGATATTGAAATCTAAAATCATTTTCCAACTTTTCGAAATACACAGCTTTTTCTCGTTCGATATCCCCTCCATCAAATGCTCCTCTTGTTGAAAAACTGCGCTTATTAACCAGTCCCAAATAATAACCTCTTTTCAAATCATCAGTGTTTATGTCTTCAATTATCCGGAATACTTTTTCTTCAGGCCATGATAGACAATCTTCAGGATACCGAGCTAAAACTTGGCCTATTTCTTCATCAGCAACCTCCAATCTCCCTACAGATTCTGCCAAAAGTCTTGCTTTTTGAATCCAATCATTCAGTTCGTTTTCATCGATAGAATTATCATCTCTCATTCCAGGAATTCTTTTCCAAGAGTGAAGCAAATGGTAGGCTCTTTCTGCCCCATTTTGAATATCCCCACTAGAGAGGTTTTCTCGTTCTTCTTCTAATAATTTTTCATCCTTAGACTTATAAAGCAGTTTTAAGACAGCGATAAAAAATTCCGGATTATTTACCAATTCTTCTTCCAGTATTTTAGGATTTCTTCTTACGTTACATGATAAAATTGGGAGATATAAACATTCCAAATCCAATAGAGTAGATCTATCAATGTCTGTTCGCTTATCAAGTTCTTCAAAAATCCGTTCTACTTCACAGCCTGCGAGATGAGAGTTCTCATTTGCTTCTTCCGTCAGGATTCTTTTTAACATCTCGACTAATAACTCGCTTGGAATTACATTTGGGAAAAGCCAAGCATTTGCTATTGTTGAGAAAAACCGTTTATACCCCAAGAGCATTTTAATACCATATACTTTTTCATCATCGGTAAGGTGAGGAAAATGTGGTTGGATGTTTTGCCAATATTCATCTTGTATTTCTCCATCTAATGAAGCAACGAAGTCCCATAATTGTTGATTTTGTGTTAGTGGGATTAGCACATTAGAAAGTGATTTTTTGTCAAACACTTCTCCTTGTAATTCTCCAAATAATGCTTTTATCTAATTGAAGTCATTAGCGACGAACTTTTCATAGATAAATCCGTGAACAAAGGGCATCTGTTCTGGGGTATCGCCTAAGCATTGACAAACAAGTAGAATGTCTCCTTTTGTTGTGACTACTTGGGCTAATATCCTTCCAAAAGTTCTACGGTCTTGCACCTTATTTCTTAATCCTATAACAGTTTCCAGATTAAGTTTCTTTAGCCACTCTTCTACCGCAACTCTCCTTGTATCGTCTACTTTCTTTTGTTGCTGTTCGTAATTTTCGGAGTCGTATCGAAGGCCTTCTGGTAGCTGTGGCCATTGTTCATTGAAAAGCCAGAGGTATTTGTGGATGATATCAGCTGGCTGAAGTTTGTTGTATAATCTTTCAAAGCATACTAACTCGGTTTCTGGTAGAGCCCAGCCTGCATCAGGACATGACCTGTGATCACTTAAAATCCCTCTAATTGTTTCCCATGCTATTTTTTTTTCATGCTGGATGTTTGGATAAACTTCGTCTGCCCAGTCTAAAACTCTTTTTCTATCAGCGTGAGAAAGGCGAGGTGTTTCTTTTATTAATTGAGAGAATTTATCTTCATCATTATCGAAAATAGTTATGAGCATTTCTATTACTGCAGAATGTGTATCCCATATTTCTTTGTAAGTGTAAGACAGATTAGTGTTCTTGTCAAACATTCTCCAACGCATTTTATGAGTTGGAAATGCAACATCGTGGTAACTGGGAAGCATTCTAATTAAAAGAGACCACCCCAATGCTTTTTCCTTTTCAGTAATATGTTTTAGCACCTCCATTCTGTACTCAAACGGTGCAAGAGTTTGATAATGCCAAGGTTTGAATATTTCAGTAATGCTATTTATTGGTCTGTTTGACAAATTGCCTCCTGGATCAAGTCTAGAGAGTTTTAATAATATCAAACTCACATCTTTTAAATATTCAGGTAACCAAGCCAAACTTTCAAGAGCCCACAATAAACCTGTATGATGACTTGTTTTAGAGAAGACCCCATCTTCCTCTTTGAACATATCCATTACTTCAGGCTCCTGTTCCTCTAAGGATTTTCTTACAGCTTTAAGGACGGTTTCTGGAGACGCTTCTGCTATGAGGGGTAATTCTTTGTCAATAGAAATCCATACTTCACCACTTGCGTTATTGAGTAAATCAAAAATAATATTATCAACCCAATCCTGAGGATTGTCTATGTTAGGTAATTCGCCTCTGATTTGCCCTGCTAAAATTAAAGATTGTACCAATCCTTCTCTTGACCAATCAGAGTATTTTCTTCTATTACTGAAATATGTAAGGACCCTGTCTTCTGGTTCAATGATTGGATTTCCATTTTTAGATTATAC
>JBAKGE010000025.1:0-23950 GCA_037191085.1 Porphyromonadaceae bacterium
GATTATCAAAATAAAGCCATTGAGCCAAAAAGGCTTACTGTGCTTCTCCAGCCACTGTGCTGTACGGATCGTCTGTTCATTGCTTTGGAGCGTGAGGTTTCTGTGACGGGTATTATTGAATTGCTTTACGTCCAGTAGCACGAGATCTACGAGGGAGAATAGCTCCTCTACATCGCTATTCCAGATGCTTCCATTGGTGTCTATGCATACGTGTATGCCCTCGGCTTTGAGAGCACGAACAATAGGAACTAATTCTTTGGCTTGAAAGGTGGGTTCTCCACCACTAAATGTGACGCCGCCTTTTTTTCCAAAGAACGGACGCTCATTGATAGCCATTTTGATGATTTCCTTTGGGTCTGTCAGCTGGCTTTCGCCTACGGCATCAATGGTATCAGGGTTAGCACAGTAGAGACATCGGAAGTTGCAACCTTGCAGAAATACTACCAACCTAATTCCCGGACCATCGTACGTGCCGAGTGACTCATACGAGTGTACTCTAATCATGTATTGTATTGGAGAAACGGAACACCAAGGAGAAGGCTTCCTCGGGTAGAGGAAGCCTTCTCTACTGGCATCCCGTAGAGGAGCTTGAGTCTTACATTCGCTGGTGGAAGCTGCGAGAGATCACCTCGAGCTGGTGCTCTCTACTGAGCTTGATGAAGTTGACAGCGTATCCGGATACTCGGATTGTGAGTTGTGGGTAGTTTTCAGGGTGTTCCATGGCATCCTCGAGCATCTCTCTGTTGAGTACATTTACGTTGAGATGGTGAGCTCCCTTGCTGAAGTAGCCGTCCATCATGCCTACGAGGTTTTCTATCTTGCTCTCCTTATCTACCCCCAACGACTTAGGTACGATAGAGAATGTGTTGCTGATACCATCCTGAGAGTCGGTATACGCGAGCTTAGCTACAGAGGCGAGTGATGCCACAGCTCCTCTTTCGTCACGCCCGTGCATGGGATTTGCACCAGGTGCAAAGGCTACACCCTTGGCACGACCGTCGGGGGTCGCACCGGTCTTCTTGCCGTACATTACGTTGGAAGTAATGGTGAGGATGGAGAGGGTAGGCTGAGCGTCTTTGTAGATAGGAAGTTTTTTGAGCTCGTTGTTGAAGAAGTGGATAAGCTCCACAGCCATGCTGTCTACGCGGTCGTCGTCATTACCGAAACATGGGAACTTCCCGTCAATATCGAATGCCTCGGTCAAGCCGATATCATTGCGCTTAGCCTTTACGGTCGCGTGCTTGATAGCAGAGAGAGAGTCCACAGCGATGGACATGCCTGCTACGCCATATGCGAGGTTGATAGCATGGTGGGTGTCCACAAATGCCATCTGTGCACGTTCGTAGTAGTACTTGTCGTGCATGTAGTGGATGATGTTCATCGCATCGTTGTACACACGGGCGATCTGTACGAGTACCTTCTTGTAGTTCTCATAGACTTCATCGAAGTCAAGGACATCCCCCTTCAGGGTCGGGATACCTTCTACCATGAGCTTGCCGGTATTTTCGCAACGACCACCATTGATCGCAAGGAGCAGTGCCTTGGCGAGGTTACAGCGTGCTCCGAAGAACTGGATGTGGCGACCAATGTCCTGGTAGGACACACAGCATGCGATACCGTAGTCGTCAGAATTGCGAGTGGAGCGCATTATGTCGTCGTTTTCGTACTGGATAGATGAGGTATCGATAGACACCTGCGCGCAGAAGTTTTTAAAGCCTTCCGGCAGCGAAGGGCTCCAGAGGACGGTGAGGTTTGGCTCTGGTGATGGTCCGAGGTTGTACAGTGTCTGGAGGAAGCGGAATGAGGTTTTCGTTACCTTCGTTCTACCGTCATTGAGCCTACCGCCGAGTGCTTCGGTCACCCACGTGGGGTCGCCGGCAAAGATATCCGTGTATGCCTGCATGCGTAGGTGACGAACCATACGTAGCTTGATCACAAACTGGTCTATCAGCTCTTGAGCGTGCGATTCGTCCAGACCGTTGTGTGCCATATCGTACTCGATATAGATGTCGAGGAATGAGGAAACGTTACCCAGCGACATTGCAGCTCCATCCTGCTCCTTCACTGCGGCGAGGTAAGCCATGTACACCCATTGTACAGCTTCCTGAGCGTTGGTTGCCGGGTGACCGAGATCGAGACCATAGATATCACCGAGCTCTTTGATCTCCTTGAGTGCTTTGATCTGCTCCATAACCTCTTCGCGGAGACGTACCTTTGCCTCAGTCATAGGGCTTGTGATAGCACTCAAATCCTCCTGCTTGGCGATGATCAAGCGATCAATGCCGTATAGCGCAAGGCGACGGTAGTCGCCGATGATACGTCCACGAGCATAATTGTCGGGCAGACCGGTGAGGAATCCCAGCGAACGGAAGGAGCGAATCTCGTCCGTATAAGCATCGAATACCCCGTCATTGTGTGTCTTACGGTAGTGGGTGAAGATGTCCCTAACCTTTTCGGATACCTCCACCCCATTCTCCTGACAAGCCTTTTCTACCACCTTGAATCCCCCATACGGTTTGATGGCACGACGCAATACCTCGTCGGTCTGCAGACCCACGATGACTTCGTTCTTCTGGTCGATGTATCCCGCAGGATGTGACGTGATGCCGGATACGGTGTTGGGGTCAATGGAGCGCACGCCATTATTATCACGTTCTTCCTTCAGTGCTTCCAGACATTTAGCCCAGACCGCTTTTGTCCGATCCGATGGGCCTACGAGGAATGACGCATCGCCCTCATAAGGTGTAATGTTTAGTTTTACAAAATCTGTTACGTTGATCTCGTTGTTCCAACGTCCTTCTTTGAAGTTAATTGCCATAAATTGTACACTAAGTGGTTTTATTATTTGGGTAAAATACCCCTTTAATCCAGCGCAAATTTACTTAATAATAGTGTTATAAAAAATACCTATTATTGGGTAGTAGGATCGTTCTTGATGATAAAAACTAAATTCTTGTTCTGCTAAATGGAGTTTGCAAAATGAGGGGTGGGCGTGAAATAGATTATCAGTCAATTAATTACACTTCTATCACTTTGTCATTAAAAAATAAAGCACCCACTCCGGGGTGCATAAAGGCGAAAAGACTGATTTTGTCTTCCGGAAATTTTCGATTTGTTGTCTTGCCATTTCTGAAAGTTATCCCCCCGTGAAGCATGACACCTACACCCTCTCTCCTACCGCGAGTGATGATTAGATAGATCAGTGACGTCGGGAGGAATTGGCAAAGTGATGTACTTCCTTCGGATTTCTTCGATGCGCATTGGCAGCTTTGACATAGGTTGATTCCGGTTCCCTTATCATTTCTGCCGATTATTTGGAGGGTATGCATAGGACGTTTACCCTTGAGTTTGACCTTTGGATATCTACCCTATGTGTAGTTAATCATGTGATAACAGGGATTGACTTAGGGGATTTAAGCCATGTTGTGCATAAGCGAATGGATAGTCTCTCGATGTGAGTGGCTGCACATGCCCGTAGATTTCTCTGGGTCGTCGGTGTGGCGATGTCCCAGAAGTTGTCTGGGAAAGCTCTGGAACATCGATACACCGACGACCCAGAGCTTTTTTTCGCATCCACAAGAATCTAATATTCCTCAGATTCGAAAGCCCAAACCGTTGATGTACGATCTCAAGACGACACTGTGCACCAGCGGATATGCCTCTCAGGACTCTTTTGTCTATCCTAAGAGTGTCCGATTATGTGTCCGGACCGAACACAAAGTGTTCATTATCGGACACCTTGTAAATTGTTTGGATTCTGACTATCAATTGATTGAGAAAACTGGCATACCTTTTGTCCACCTCATCGGCAAACAATATCACATATCATACACATCATGGACAGAAAAATACCTCGGGAAGATCTTCGCAGGGAAAAGATGAGACGGGCAGCAAAGTACAGTGCCGTAGCATTGGCAGGCATTGTGCTCGTGCTGGTGGTTGTATCGGTAATGCGCGACCGAGTGAGTGTGCAGGATCTGCGCTTTTCGATCGTAGAGATAGGTACGATAGAAACCTCTGTGAGTGCATCGGGAAAGGTGCTACCGGCTTTTGAGGAGATAGTTACTGCACCTATAGGGAGTCGTATCAAGGAGGTGTACATGAGAGCGGGTGACTCGGTAGAAGTAGGCACACCGCTTCTGCGCCTTGATCTTCAGAGCATTGAGACAGACTACGGCAAAATGCTTGATGAACTTCAGATGCGTCAGTACCGTATCCAGCAGCAGAGGATGAAAAATAATAGCGCTCTTAGCGATATGGAGATGCAGCTCAAGGTCAATGACATGCGTCTGGACAAGATGCGGGTAGAGGTGCGCAATGAGCATTACCTTGACAGCATCGGTGCCGGCACGACCGACAAAGTTCGGGAGATGGAGCTCAGATACAACGTAGCGCGTCTGGAGCAGGAGCAGGCACGCAGGAAGTACCACAATGACCGACTCGTGTTCGAGGCGGAGCTGAAGGCTCTAGAGCTGGAGCTGGAGATTTTCCGCAAATCTCTCGGAGAGACCAAGCGCATCCTCAAGGATGCACAGATACGCTCACCCCGCAAGGCGATACTCACGTATGTCAATAACCAAATCGGGGCTCCTGTGTCCGCAGGTACCCAGGTAGCGATTCTCTCTGATCTTTCACACTTCCGCATCGAGGGTGAGATCGCCGATAGTTATGGAGACCGCATCGGGGTGGGAAACAGTGCGGTAGTGAGAGTCGGAGGTGAGGAACTGACAGGCGTGGTAAGCAACGTTACTCCACTTTCGCAAAACGGTGTAATCAAATTTTTTGTCCAACTCGATGACGATGATCATCCCCGCTTACGCTCGGGGCTCAAGACGGATGTATACGTGATGAATGCCGTGACTGAAAATATCCTCCGCATCGCCAATGGTCCCTACTACTCGGGGGAAGGAAAGTACGAACTCTTCGTCCGCCACGGCAGAGAGATCACTCGACGTACCGTCCACTTGGGGGAGAGTAACTACAAGTACGTGGAGGTTCTCTCGGGACTTGAGAGGGGCGAGGAGGTAGTGGTATCTGACATGAGCTACTACAAGAGTAAGGATAAGATCATGCTGAATAAGTGACAGCACACATTAGATGCACTACACATTATGTTCAAACAATACCTCAAACAAGCCTCGGTAATGATGTGGCAAGAGAAGCTCTACAGCACCATATACATCATCGGTACCGCTCTCGGTATCACTATGGTGATGACTCTTGCTATTTACTTCTACATCAGGATAGGAGATATTTATCCCGAGTACAACCGCCGAAACGTGTATGCCGTCTCGCACATACAGATTACCCCAAAGGATACTACACAACACTTCAATTCTAGTGCCCCTATGAGCCTGAAAGCGGTGAAAAATTTCTTCTATCCCCTTCGATCAGCAGAGGCGGTGACTGCGGTGTTTTTTGACTTCGGAGGGACAAATCGTATAGGGCAGGTGGGGGCAGTGAGGTCCCGGTCCATCGTATCCAAGTATGTGGATGCACGATTTTGGGAGGTCTTCGACTTTGAATTCCTATCGGGCAAGCCTTTCACACAGGCAGATTTCGATGCTGGGCTCCAGACCGCCGTCATCTCGGATCAGGCAGCGGCGTATCTCTTTCCTGATGGAGAGGCGGTGGGGCGGTCGTTTTTATTCAATGGACGGGAGTATAAGGTTTCGGGAGTCGTTATCGAGCCTTCTTACATGGCGAGCAATACTTTTGCCAGCGTATGGGTTCCGTATACGGTACATCCCCAGCACGATGAGTGCTGGAATGAGGGTGGTGTCCTAGGGCAGATGATGGTATTCATTAGGCTCAGGAATCAGTCGGAAGCCCCGAAGATGCGCGCAGAAGTGGAGGCAAACGTGCTGGCGTATGAGGCTACTATCACACAGCACATAGACCTCCTTGGTCAGCCTGATACGGCACTTGCGGCGTCTTTTCGCATGGGGAACAGACCGGTAGATATGGGGCGAATCATGAGGATTATAGCACTTGTGGTGATCATTTTCCTCCTTGTCCCGGCACTCAACCTCTCGGGGCTCAATAGCAGTCGTATGGAGAAAAGGCTGTCAGAGATGGGCGTCCGAAAGGCATTCGGAGCCCCGAGAAGCGTTCTTCTACGTCAGGTACTGGTAGAGAACTTCCTCCTCACCCTCCTTGGAGCAGTAATGGGGATGTTATTCTCGTATGTCATGGCTTATCTCTTTAGGGATATGATGATGAGCGTACTGGTGACGTTTGTGTCTCAGGGCGTGGATATAGCCACCAACTCCAGAAGCATTACCCCTGAGATGCTCCTTAATTTGCCGATATTCGCTGCCACCGTACTCCTCGCACTCGTGGTCAATGTCCTCTCTGCCTTTATTCCCGCATTCCGCATCACACGAAAAAATATCACCGAAGCTCTCCATGGCAATCATAAGAACTAACACCTCCCCCACAACCATGACTCTACAAATACTCAAGCAGATATGGAATGAGCGTAGTCGCAATGGCTGGATATTCGCTGAGCTACTCATCGTCTTTTGTCTCACTTGGTACCTCGTGGACTATGCTTTCGTCATGCTGCACAACAGGATGATACCCTCTGGTTTCGACGTAACCGATACCTACAACATTAAGTACATCGATCCTCTCAATGGGGAGAATGCAGAGGATTTCGATCGATTCTATCGGAGGGTCAAGAGCTTCCCTGGAGTCAAAGCTGCGTATGCCACCACAGAGCTTGCGACAGATATGTACAGTAGTGCATACAATGGTACACTGATCATGTATCCTGATAGTGCAGGAGAACGTGTATCTACCCAGATTAAGTCGGTAGGCGAAGATGATTATTTTCGGATATTTAGGATCCACTCCGCTCTTACGGGGCAGCCCATCAATATGGACTACACCGACGGGAGACAAATTGTGCTGACTGCCAATCTTGCAACCCACTTCTTCGGTGATACGAATCCCGTCGGACAGGTTGTGTGGATCGGTGACACTTGGTATCGTGTCATTGACGTGGCACAGAATCAAAAGAGATACGAGTACTACCAGCCTGGCTATGTTACTTTCACTACCACCCGAAAACCCCTGGATAACGGCAACGTGACGATCGCCATACGAGTGGGGGACAATTTTGACCTTGCCAAGTTTCAGGACGAAGTGACGGAGGATATACAGTCCTATGAAGCGGTCGGGAAGGTAGCTGAAAGTCTTGACGGTGTGACCCAGGAGCGGAAGATAAGAAACGCAGTAATGTTATTCTTTTTCCTTAACATCGCACTTGGTATCATCGGTACATTTTGGTTTCGCAACCAGTCTCGCCGCAGCGAGATTGGCATACGTATGGCTATTGGAGCAGGCAAGAAGAGTATCATGCGCTACTATATCGGTGAAGCCGTTTGCCTACTCTCTATCGCAACCCTCCCAGCACTTGGCATTAATCTCCTCTTGCTCGATGCCGATATCCTTAGCCACCCTGGGATTCAGGAGATAGAGAGTAACTATATCACATCACACAAGTGGTTGCGCTTTTTCATTGCCAATTCTCTAACCTACCTAATCCTCTTTTTCCTCGTGGCTGTCAGTGCCTGGGTTCCGGCACATCAAGCTGCTCACATTCATCCTGTCGAGGCTCTTAAGGATGAGTGATGTTGTGCATTTCTGTCAATCACTACAGCAACGGGAGCACCGTATGATGTCTATGGTTCATACGGTGCTCTCAGCCTTTCTTCTCGCAGAGGAGGTGGGGAGAAGGAAATAATGTCAGAGGGATTTGATCCAGTTCACTATGTCGTCCAGCACATTTGGGGATATGGTCTCCTCTATGTCATAATACTCCATGGAAGACCCCGTGATAGCGTGCTGTAAGAGGTGATTGAGTCCCTCGTAGCTCCGGATGAAATTGTGGGGATTCTCAGGGAGGTTAGCGCGAATGGCACCGAGATTGGAGCTTTCTATCACCTGTGTGTCAAGGGTGCCATTGAGTGCAAACGTGGGCACCTGCACAGCACGGATGTCTGCCGTCGGATCGTAGTCCATGAAGTAGTGCATCCACGGATCGTCCATACTGAGGAATTGAGCCCGTACCATCTCCCGAGTCAGAGTTGCCGGGAGCCCCTGTAGTTCCAGCTGTTTATTGGACTGCTCAGTGACGAGGCTATCTCCCTTGATACCAGGACCAGCCATGGATATGATGAAGTCGGGTTCTCCTCTGGCACCCAGCATGAAAGCGATGAGTCCACCTTCGCTGTGACCGAGCACCCCCACGTGGTCAAAGCGCCCCAATTCCCGCAGTGCACGAATGACTGCAGACGCATCTCGTGCGAAATCCTCTGTGGTACAGCCTTTAAATACTCCTGTGGATGCTCCCACACCTCGATCGTCGTAACGATACGACGCGATACCGTGACGTGCGAGATGATCGGCGATGACGGCGAACGGTCTGTGCTCAAGTAGTTCTTCATCTCTATTCTGGGGGCCGCTGCCTGATATCAGTACGACAACGGATTTTTTACCATCCGTGCTTGTCTGCCGGGGATAGCATAGAGTTCCCGCCAAACGTACACCCTCCGCTCCACCGGCTACCGCCAACTCCTCAGTGGAGTAGGGAAACGGCGGAGTCGGGGTCTGTGGGCGTACTATTGTATTCGCAGTAGGAATGACCTCCGTGAGGTCGAGGGTGAAAGTATAACCCGACTGTGCAAAGATCCCGTGTACCGTCGAGCCCTGTCTTGTCCCCGAGTACTTAGCTATTATACTAGGTATAGACAGGCTGACGGAATCTCTCTCATTGTGCAATACTTCCGCCGGGATACCTTTGGCTCCCTGTGCAGGTACGTCTACGGTGCAAATCTGTTGACCGGCTTTGTCGGTGACAAAGTGGAAGATTAGACTCAACTTTTGAGTGCCGAGGTGCAAATCCCCCGACCAGTCGCCCGACAGCGCCTGTGCCACTGCTCCCAGCGGTAAGCATAGGGTGACGAATAGTGCGGTTAGATATCTCTGCATACTTCCTTGGTTATGTTGTTTAGGTGTAGTTTCGTGTCCTTGCGCTACCAATTCACGGTAGTTCCCCGCTCCACAAATCTACCAAAAAACTCCATTCTTCCTTCAAGTTTTTTCTCCTTGGTGCGTATACATATCCGCAGAGTATCCATAGAAAAATGTTTGTGCCCGATCATGCTCTGTACGCTGCCTGATCGTGCTTTGTACGCTGCCTGATCGTGTTCTGTACAGTGCACGATCGTGCACTGTACTTTTTGTCCGATACTTTGTGGATTATTCTACGTGATACATAAATACTGCAGGTGCAGTATTAGGTCGTGATATTCAACGGGAGCTTTGAGAGGATCTTTTTGGTAGCCTACAGTTGGATCGACCTATTTTGCCCCCAGTTGCATAGGAAGTAGTCGGGGTAGATAGTATAGGAAGGCTGGTATCTCGACTGATGTTAAGTGTCGGTGTCGCAATTTCAGATTTTTCAAAGTGAATACCCAGATATAGGTATTGGAGGTTATGAAATTAATGGCTAAAATTGTAGGTTGTTTTTACAGATGTTGGGCTTTCCGATATGTTGCCGACAAGGCACAGAATATTATATCGTAATTAACGTGAATAATTAATACTATCATGCAAACAATAAAGAGGAAGGAATATACGTCCTACTTTCGACTCATGGTACTTCTCCTGATTGTCATGCTTGGGGTTAATACCGCTGACGCACAGGATAAACTCAAAATCCATGGTAAGGTGTGTGATGCCAATGATGGCAGGCGACCTATTGACTTGGCCACAGTGTCGCTCCCCGATTTTAACCTCGTGACCACCACGACAAGCGATGGAAGCTATGTGCTGCCTCAGGTACCTCGAGGTCGAGTGCGTATGGTGGTACGCTACTTGGGGAAGTTGGAGATCGACACCCTCGTGCAAGTGTCGGCGGATACTCGTGTGGACTTCTTGATGCAAGATGAGGACTTCCGGCTACAGGAGGTACTGGTGACAGCAAAGAGTGGAGTATCGGGTAAGACGACTTCATCCAACATTAGTCGAAATGCCATGGACCACATGCAGGCGACGAGTCTCTTCGACCTTTTGGCACTTCTGCCGGGAGTCATTGTCTCCAATCAGAATATGAACTCCTCACGGGAGATTAACATCCGTCAGATACAGGGTGGTGCCGGATCCTCGATGAATTCCCTCGGAGCTGCTGTCATACAGGATGGGGCTCCCATATCCAACAATGCAAACCTTTCCGCTTTCAATCCTACCCTCTCCGGAAGATCAGGGGCCATGGTTTCCGGAGCTTCTCCCAATGCCGGCATAGACGTACGGAGCATATCTACCGAAAATATAGAGTCCGTGGAGATTCTCAGAGGTATCCCCTCTGTGGAGTACGGAGATCTGACATCCGGTGCCGTGATTGTCCGCACTAAGGCGGGGAGAGAACCCCTCCGCATCAAGGTCAAAGCTAACCCTCATGTCTATCAGGCATCTGTGGGAACAGGATTCGAGCTGGGCGAGAGAATCGGTGCACTCAACCTAAGTGGAGACTATGCATACAACCTCAATAACCCAGTATCCAGCTACAATCACTACCAGCGGGCTACAGCCAAGGCTTTGTACTCTAAGAGTCTCTTTGGTAACCGTCTTTTCTCCAACACCTCCCTTAGCGTGATGTATGGACGTGATGATAGGGAGCTCAATCCCGATGATCAAGAAGACAGGAGGGAGTCACAGGGGAGAGATTTGGGTTTTACTCTCAATACCAATGGTCTCTGGACTATAGACAGAGGGTGGTTGCGTGACATCAGGTACGTGGTGTCGGGCGCGTATACGTCGAAGCAGAGTTACTTTCAGGAGGCACACTCCGTGGCCAATGCCCCATACTCCGCCACATATGTGGATGGCGCTGTCCTTTCCAATGTCAGCGGAGAGCATCTCTTCGATGCTGACGGTAAGGAGATAACCAAACTTGACGGTGTTGAGAAAGGTGTCTATGCCCGCTATTTGCCCAATAGTTACGTAGGACGCTACGACATAGACAGTCGCGAGCTCAACTTCTTTGCCAAGTTCAAGGCTAATTTCTTTAAGAACTTCGGGGCGGTCAATAATGGCTTCATGCTTGGGCTGGACTTCCGTACTGACGGTAATGTGGGCAGGGGAAAGATGTTTGACATCGCCAATCCACCCTACCGTAATCTGCAGGAGCATGATTCCAACTTTCGTCCGCGTGCCTATAACGATATCCCATTCATCCGTACGCTTGGTCTCTTCTTCGAGGATAATTTTAACTGGACAATCAATCAGCGTCGTCTCAGCGTACAAGCAGGTGTGAGGTACGATCGTACATCTGTAGCAGGTGGTGCGTTCTCCCCAAGAGTTAATGTCTCCCTTGACATCCTGCCCTCGGTACTCGTGCTCAGAGGAGGGTATGGTGTCACAGCGAAGATGCCAACTCTCTTTTACCTCTATCCGGAACGTGCATACTTCGAGTACATCAATCTCAATGAGCTTAATGACGAGAGTAGACCTGAGGCAGAGCGTAAGTTCATCACGACAACAAGGATCTTCGATGCTCAAAATCCTAACCTTAAGATTGCCGAGAATCACAAGGCAGAGATCGGGTTTGATCTCCATCTCGACAAACTGGATATGTCCGTGACAGCATTTAGTGAGCGTCTGAAGAATGGGTATGGGATGTCCAAGACCTTGGATACATTTCGCCCCGTTGTATACAATGAGTACAAGCGCAACGACGTGGGTGCACTTGTGCTGGACAAAAGTTATCCGATCCTATCCAGCTATTACACTCCGGTCAATACCTCCTCTGTACACACCCGGGGGATTGAGTTTGACATCAACGTGCCTCGTGTCGAGGTTATCCGCACCTCCTTTCAACTCAATGGTGCATTTATGCACTCAGATAGCTTCAATGAGAATCTTACGTTTTACGACAATAGCCGAACGGCTCCAGCGACACGTAAGGACATCGCCATATATGATGCAAAGAAGTTTGTGGCACATGATCAGCAGGCTGTGACTACGCTCCGCGCGATACACAATATCCCAAGCCTTGGCTTCGTGATCTCAGTCTCTATGCAGACCGTATGGCGTCAGAGTGATTGGACGACATACCACAATGACTCAATACCGGTAGGCTTTATTTCCCTTAAGGATGGTAAGCCAACTTACTTTGCTCCGGGACAGTACACCTCACCTCAACAACTGAAGGATGCTGGACTTGAATATCTCCTCTCCAATCCCAATCACTCCAATGCCGTGAAAGAGACAATTCGACCATACAGCTCCTTTAATATCAACGTAACAAAGGAGATCGGTGAACTAATGAGAGTATCCTTCTTTGCTAACAATATGTTTCGCAGCTATCCACGTAGGGAGAGCAGGCGGAATCCCGGGACTTACTACACCTTCAATAATAGATTTTATTTTGGGGTAGAGCTTTCGATCAAGATATAAAATAAGGAAGAATAGATATGAAGAATACAGCAATAATGTGCGGGGGCATACTCTGGGGGGCTCTTCTGTTGACATCGTGCCAAGGCTTCAGGGAAGCCGATAGTGCCAAGAACGTTGCTCCTCTTACTGTTAGCGTGAGATTGAATGTGGATGTGGAGAGTCTCTCCCACCTCAAGGATATGAAGGTATCCCTCGACGACTATGCTGACGGATACCACTATGAGAGGATGGTAGAGGGCGGAAGTGTGCTCCTTGATAACATTATCCCGGGACTGTACACGATCTCGGTATCAGGCACGGCATATAACACGAACGATGAGGAGTTTTTCGTGAAAGGGAACCTCGTCAATAAGGCACTCTATGACGGTGTTACTGACCTGACGGTCAATGTGCAAGGGTTGAAGGTAAGTCCACTGATCTTCAAGGAGATTTACTATTGTGGTTCTAAGCCTCCTGTAGGCTGGGGATACTTTAAGGATCAGTTTTATGAAGTGTACAATAATTCTGCCGAGATTCAGTATCTGGACGGGATTTATTTTGCTCATCTTTATCCCACTAATGCAACACAAAAATTACCCGTATGGCCCGAGAGTGACGGACAGAAGTATTGTTATGCTGAGCGTGTGTGGAAGTTTCCTGGCACCGGCAAGCAGTATCCACTTCGGTCTGGAGAGTCTGCTGTGATTGCTCAGTTTGCAGCTAATCACAAGCTCGAGATCTACAATCCCAATTCACCTGTTGACTGTAGTCGTGCGGAATTTGAATTTAATGTAGATAATCCTTCCTATCCAGATCAGCCGGCATTAGATATGGTACATGTGTTTTATGACGGCAAGGCGGACAAGGGTAATCTCAAGCAGTACCTTACTCCGGTATTCGGTGCTGCATACATTATCTTCCGGGTACCTGAGGGAGAAACTTGGGATCCCGTCAATGATTCTTCCCTCGTCGCTGACGACCTATCTACTGCCACAAAGATCGAGCGTAAAGCTAAAATACCGATTCGATATGTCCTTGACGCTGTCGAGGCGGTCAATAATGAGTCCAAGTCCGACTCTAAGCGTATTCCTGCAGTGCTTGATGCAGGAGTTACGTACGTAGGTGACACATATATCGGCCTGAGTGTGGCCCGAAAAGTTGCTATGGAGGGGGATAAGATTCTGAGAAGAGATAATGGTGCAATCATTTTGGTAGATACAAATGATAGTACCAATGATTTCGAGAGAGGGCTAGTGCCACAGCTACACCGTTACGGTACAGGTGTTCCGGTATGGAACGTAACGAAGTAGTCATCACTACCTATAGTCATCATCAGTAAAAACATACGATCATGAAGAGAATGACGAGCGAGATATGTGCGTGGGTTCTGCTATCCTTCGGAGGAATGCTTCCAGCCTTTGGACAGGGACATTCCGCTGCTGGTTATGAGTTGATGAAGGAGCGTCAACTCTGGTTTCGGTCACTCAATGCCGCAGGTGCAGTGATAGATCAACCGACTTTTAACTACTCCAACGTGGCACTCAGCTATGATGCACAGTCAGGACGGTACAAACGTCCTCAGACAGGAGCTAAGGTTGGTGATGTCAATGTTTATACGGAGGGGGCGGTTCGTCTACCTCTAGCCTTAGTGTGGGGAGAATTCTTATTCACTCACCAGAACGTCTCTGATGCTCTCTACAATTCTTCTATTACCGATCCTTACAGAGGTCAGCCTTATTACGTGGTGAACAAGCATTCCAGCAATTGGCGTAACCAGAAGTATCACATGCGCTTCAGGGCTTCAACACCTATTGTGTGGAGGCGTTGGGCTTTCGGAGTCGAGGGGCTCTACAATGCCTCACTCGCAGCCAAACAGCGGGACATCCGTGTGGATACTCGCTTTTATCGTCTCCAGGTCATTCCCTCAGTCGTGTTTGCGATCAGTGGTAACAATCACCTTGGTTTTAGCCTGATCTATATGTCCATGAAAGAGGACTCACAGCAGCAGAATGTCAACCACTACTCAGAGCAGAGTTTCTATGAACTTTATGGTCTTGGCTTCGCTACTATTGGGTTGGGAGATGGACGAACGACCAATTACTTTGGTAATAAATGGGGGGCTGGTCTGCAGTATGGTTATCACACCGACCACTGGAGTATCCTCTCCGAACTACAGTACTCCAAGCATGTAGAGAATGTGGAAATCAGCTACAGTACCCCACGTAAGGAGGGACTCATGAAAGATGACAATTTCAAGTTTACCTTCAATCTCATTCGCGAAAGAGATCGTTTTACCCACGTTGCTGGGTTCGTAGCGGACTATAGCGATATCAGTGGAGTGCAGTACTTCTCGCAACGTGACAATACCGAGTCTCAGTCAGGTTGGATCAGTCTCCACAAGTACGTCCGCTCCACCTACCGCCGTGGTACGTACGACCTCAGCTATTCTCTTATACGTGGCCGTCAGAACGAATATGACTGGCGTATTGATACAGGTGCATCGTACGTCACACACGACGATGCTTTTATCCTCCCTCGATCCACCAAGGACAGTCGAAATCTGTATCTCACTCTCGGGGCCAAAAAGAATTTTATTCTTGGCAATACACGCCAGCAGCGTCTTCTCCTTGCCGTCAGTGGGACCCTCAAGAATGGGATCTCCGGAGCCTACGTTTATGGTGGCCCCGAGACCAAGTACATCACTGTTACCGATCTTGAACCACAGGATGAGGCCTATCTGGTTTCTGATGCATGGGGTGCCGGTGTCTCTGCTACTTATTCACAGCAGCTGAGGGAGGACAAGAACCTTAATGTGTATGCACGTGTAGGCTATACCTACCTTCGTTCTAATGCCAAGGAGATGGGGCATCGTTCGGGGTTAAATCTCAGTCTCGGTTTCAACTTCTAAGGAACGTCCAATCAAACTTCAATCCATGAAAGAAAGGAAACAACAAGTGAGTAAACTGAAATGTGCCTTAGTCTCCTTCCTCCTCTTTGCTTTTGGTGGTAGCAGCTGGGCTCAAAAGATAGTACGGCCCTCCGTCCAATCCCCCACGACCTTTGCTATTATCATCGATAGTGAGAGCTATCGCAGGGTGGGCGATGCTGTCAATGCCTACCGTGGCAGCATCGAACGTGAGGGACTTGGTACTTACATAGCTATAGCCGACTGGCAGAAGCCTGATGATATTCGTACTCTCCTGCGACAGTGGCACGAGGATGAAAAACAACCCCTCGAAGGTGCTGTTTTCGTAGGCGATATTCCTATCCCCATGATTCGTGACGGCCAGTATCTGACCTCTGCTTTCAAGATGAATCAGAGCCGTGACTGGAGAGAGTCGAGTGTTGCGTCGGATCGATTCTACGATGACTTTGGTCTGCAGTTCGACTTCCTCAAACAGGATGCAGATAAACCCCTCTACTTTTATTACAGTCTCTCCCCTGCCAGTCCCCCCTACCTCCAACCAACTATATACTCAGGACGTATCAAGCCTACCGAACTCCCCGGAGTGGATAAGTACGACCTTCTTGAGCAATATCTGCGTAAGGTAGTACGCATCAAGTCTCAGGAGTCTGACAACGTCATTGATCATTTCACCATGGCTCGTGGACACTCTTACAACTCGGATGACAAGATGGCTTGGGCTGGTGAGCAGATAGCTCTCCGTGAGCAAATGCCACAGCTCTTCAGACCGGGAGGTACGGTGAAGTTCTACGACTTCGATGTCTTCTATCCTGCCAAGGGTATCTATCTCAATGAGATTCAGAGCCGAGAACTTGATATTCTCCTCTTTCATCACCACGGTTCCTCCGATACGCAGTACCTCAATGGCTACAAGAACGCATCCGATGTAGAGACTAGCAAAGAGAACATCAAACTCTACCTCCGTAGCAAGCTTCCTCGAAGAGCCGAAAAGGTGGGTCGTGACAGCGCTATCCTTGAGTACTCACGTGCGTATGACGTGCCGGTATCTTGGTGTGCTGAGGCTTTTGATCCAGAAAAGGTCATTGCGGACTCTCTCTTTAATGCCAGCTTGGAGATCCGCACTTCCGATATACACCGACTCTCGTCCAACGCTCGCTTCGTCCTCTTCGACGCCTGCTTTAATGGTTCATTTTACGAGGAGGATTACACCGCAGGAGCCTATATCTTCAATGACGGTAATACTGTAGTGACTATAGGAGGTACGGTCAATGCGCTTCAGGATAAGTGGCCTGACGAATTCATAGGTCTGCTCGCCGCAGGAATGAGGGTAGGGCATCTCAATCGCATGAACGGTTATCTCGAGAGTCATGTCATCGGTGACCCCACGTTCCGCTTCGCAGACAATATGGGGCTTAGCTTTGACCTCAATCAAGCGCTTGCTCTCCACGATGCTGATGCGGACTACTGGTTGAGTTATATCGACTATCCTTTTCCTGATGTACAGTCCGTCGCGCTCGCACAACTGCGCAGGGCTCGCTACTCTCAACTCCCGGCTCTCCTCCGGCGAAAGTACTTCTCCTCGGACTACTTCGTCGTACGTATGGAAGCTGTCAAACTCCTCGCCCTCTACTATCCGGAGCAATCTACAGACGTCCTAGCCTCCTCTATCAATGACAGCTATGAGCTGATCCGACGTCTCTCTCTGGATTATATCTCTCGTATTGCTGACCCCATGCTGATTCCTGCATACGTGAGTGCTCTCATCCATAGGGGGCATGAGCCGAGACTCAATTTCAGGCTCCTTGCGAGCTTCAAGACCTTTGATACCACTGCTTTTACCTCTGAGCTCTCGAGACAACTAGAGGATATGGTGCTGTATACCGATACGATCATCCAGAAGTTTCGCAAATCGATGGTCTTGGACGATTGCCGTATAGCTGATGATATCCGCACCATGCACGACAAGACTGAGAAACACAGTGTGCGTCGTCAGGCGATCTTCGGGTACCGCAATTATCCATGTACCTCTCTGATTCCTCATCTTCTCAGCATTGCTGCAGATGAATCTGAAGACGTGACTATTCGCCACCATGCCATCCATACCCTCGGCTGGTATAATCTCAACTATCGTAGGCGAGACATCGTTGATGGATTGCGACAGATACGGACCTCTGACGAGAGTCTCCGAGATGAAATGCAGCGCACGATCGGGCGACTTTATCCCGATTGACCTTGCCTCCTGACACAGCACACTATGTATACCGAATAGTGGGTGCGATGAGTTGATATGGCTCTGCGCACCCACTATTTTTGTGCTTCGGCATTGTGTACATAAACTTTGTACCGGGATGTGTGGTTAGGAGACTATGTATTAGGAATGTGCCATTATTCCGTATGGCCATCCGGATACGGTGTGAAGGAAAGAGAAGATTTCTCTGGGTCATCGCTTTGTCGTTCTTAGGGAGAAACTTTTGGCAACCTCTGGGTCGTCGCATTGCCGTTCTCCGGGAGAAATTTTTGCCTATCTTTTAGCTTCTTTTACGAGTTACTGTTGGTATATGCGGCAAGGTGCTTTTGTTTAGGATTTTATGATTCCCTATTCTCGGTTATCGTGTGTTTTCGCAAATGCATTCCGAATTGTCCTAATTTGTCTTTGCTAGCTTTGCCGTTGTCATTGCTTGGCGAATCCATACTGAATGTCCTTATCCTTGGTACTCTGTGTATGGCGAACTTTAATTCATTCGATATGGTAGATGTGCGAGGTAAAATGGGCTTGAGGGTGTTGACGGAGGGGGTATTTTGTGGTATATTTGCGAGGGCATAGTGCATTCTCTGCTCGGTGGTGGCGTGTCATCGGGTCTGATACGCTCCCACAACATCAACAACTCAGATACATATCTCATATGTCAAAGAATAGCAAAAGAAAGCATGCACCACGCTTCCTGCACTCCAGGATGATTAGTGTTGTCAGTATCTCTATGGTGCTTTTCCTCGTCGGGATAGTGACGATGATAGGGCTGGTAGGCAATGGTCTCAAGGATTATGTCCGGGAGAGTTTTAGCTTCACAGTCATTCTGACCCCCGAGTCGTCGGACGCAGAACTGGCAAAGATGCAGGGCCAGATAGAGCAGAAGAGGTTTGTGAAGGAGGTGACTTTCTACTCCAAGGAGCAGGCAATGCAAGAGCTACAGAAGGAACTGGGTGAGAACCCGGAGGACTTCCTCGGATGGAATCCTCTCTCTCCTGCTTTTGAGGTGCAGGTCAAGTCCGACTATGTGGTGGATCCTGATAGTATATCTCTTGTGGAACGTGAGCTAAACGCATTCCCCCTGACACAGTCAGTGAACTACCGCAAGGATATTGTGAAGGAACTCAATGACAATATCCGCACCATTACGATAGTGATGGTAGTAGTGATGGCCCTCCTGCTGATGATATCCATAGTACTGATCAATAATACTATACGTCTACTGATTTACTCTAAGCGCTTCACGATCTACACAATGCGGCTTGTGGGTGCGACATCGGGCTTCATTCGACGTCCTTTCATTCGCTCTAGCGTGTGGAGTGGTGTACTGGCGGCTATCATAGCTATAGCACTTCTGGCATGGGCATGGTACCATATGATCACTGTGTACCCATTGATGCGTACGGTGCTCACACCCCTCAACGGTGCTATAGTAGCGGGTGTAGTTTTACTGATTGGGGTTATCCTCTCGTGGATTGCAGCATCCGCTGCCGTGACCCGCTATTTGCGGATGAATGCCGATAAGTTGTATCGTGCATAATCATGGAGTAGACCCTGAGAGAGTAGAAGTGAAAGAGAAATGAATATTTATCTGCAAGCATAAGTAATGGACGAAAGGAAAATGGAAACCTATGGTTTCGGACGAGTGAATGTGATCTTCTTCCTCGTGTCGGCGCTGCTTATCATTCTGGGTTATGTGCTTTTGAGTGGTGGCGCATCTAAGGATGGAGTATCCTTTAATGAGGAAACTTTCAGCAGGATGCGCATCAGCGTGGCACCTGTGGTCCTCACGGTGGGATACCTTGGAATACTGGTGGCGATCCTCTGGCGCGGATGTCGATCGGGTCGTGGTACTTCCGACAGGACAGAGATGGAGCGGTGAGTACTCTGTATATGTAGTGATCGGATCTAAGTAGATGTGGATATGACAATCGTAGAAGCCATTATACTTGCCATAGTAGAGGGATTGACGGAGTTCCTACCGGTGTCTAGTACGGGACACATGGTTATAGCACAGGCACTCATGGGAATGGAAAGCACCGAGTACGTCAAGGCCTTTACGGTGATGATTCAATTTGGCGCTATCCTTTCGGTGGTGGTGTTGTACGCACGACGTTTTTTCGACTTCTCCCTCCCGGGAGATATGTGGCATGGGAATCAGCCCCAGTGGCGTAGGGTACTGAGTCGACTCCGCTTTTACTTCCAGCTCATGGTAGGTGTGCTACCAGCGGTGGTACTTGGTCTGCTCTTCAGTGATTGGGTGGATCAGATGCTGGGTAGCGTGTGGGTAATCGCTGTCAACCTCGTTCTGGGTGGTGTGGTGATGCTCTTTATCGACCGCATGGTGCGTTACAATGCCCACACGATGATGACCTATCGTAATGCCTTCGTGATAGGTCTTTTTCAGTGTATCGCGATGTTCCTCCCCGGGATATCTCGTTCTATGAGTACGATCGTCGGGGGAATGACCGTGGGGATGAAGCGTGAAGTGGCGGCAGAGTTTAGCTTCTTTTTAGCTGTGCCTACAATGCTCGGAGCTTCATTGTGGCAGATCATAAAGTTTTGGAGGGTAGGTAATATGACTATCCTTCAAGACAACATAACCACACTCATCGTCGGGAATATGGTCTCGTTTGTGGTCGCCATGATAGCGATTAAGTATTTCATCAGATATCTGCAGAAACACGGGTTTATTGCTTTTGGGGTGTATCGTATCATCGTGGGCGCGGTAATCATAGGAGCCTTGGCACTTGGCTATGACTTGGCTATTTTTCAGTGAACAAATAGTGGATGGAGTATAGGGAGAAGACAATAGACCGGAAGGGTAATCCTTTCGTGGAGGGACTGACGATAGCTGTAGACAAGCCTCTGGAGTGGACGAGTTTTGATATCGTCAATAAGTTTCGCTACATCCTGAGCCGCAAACTTGGGATTAGGCGTATCAAAGTGGGGCATGCCGGTACACTTGATCCTTTGGCTACAGGGGTGGTGATTTTGTGTACAGGCAAGAATACTAAGTTGATAGAGCAAACTATGGGACTCCCCAAGACCTATGAGGCAACTATCCGACTGGGTGCTACCACGCCGAGCTACGATATGGAGACGGAGGAGGATGCTGTCTATTCTATGGACGGAGTGACGAGAGAACGTGTGGCAGAGGTGCTGCAGTCCATGGTCGGAGAGATAGACCAAATTCCGCCGGTGTTCTCGGCGGTTAAGGTAGATGGCAAGCGGGCGTATGATCACGCGCGCAAGGGAAATGACATCAACCTCCCTCCAAAGAGGGTTGTAATCTACAGCATAGATATCCTATCCTGTGACCTCCCTGACGTGTGTGTAAGGATAGAATGTGGACGAGGAACATATATACGATCGATAGCACGTGATCTCGGACATGAGATCGGATGTGGCGGGTACTTGACCTCGTTGAGACGCGTACGAGTGGGTGATTATGACGCGAACACCGCTTTGCGGGTAGAGGATTTTGGATCCTATGTGGATAGGGTACTGGAAGGCGAAATGACATAGGGGGAACAATTACCCTTAAGAGAATGTTTTCATTGCGAGCGAATAGAAACTATCGAAATAAATAATACAATATTGCCATGAAGTTATCACAGTTTAATTTTAAGTTGCCTCAAGAGCTTATCGCACAGCATCCCGTCAATTTTAGAGACGAGAGCAGGATGCTTGTATTGGATAAGAAGACAGGTGGCGTAGAGCATAAACTATTTAAGGACTTGATAGAGTACTTCGATGAGGGAGATACTTTTGTACTGAATAATACCAAAGTATTCCCAGCTAAATTGTATGGCAATAAGGAGAAGACCAATGCTATCATAGAGGTATTTCTCCTCCGTGAGCTGAAACCAGAACTCTTGCTCTGGGACGTGCTTGTAGACCCTGCTCGCAAAATACGCATTGGGAATAAGCTGTACTTCGGTGAGGACGACTCGCTAGTGGCTGAAGTGATAGACAATACGACGTCACGTGGACGTACACTGAGATTTCTCTTTGACGGCACACATGAGGAGTTTAAGGAGCAGCTCTTTGCTCTTGGCCAAACCCCATTGCCTGAGTACATCACACGCGGAGCAGAGGACGATGATGCCGATCGCTACCAAACGATATATGCGACCGAAGAAGGAGCCGTAGTTGGTCCATCGGCAGGCTTTCACTTCAGCCGTGAACTGCTCAAGAGACTGGAGATCAAGGATTGTAACTTTGCGATGCTGACACTTCATGCGAGCAGAGTAATGTATTCTGAGATTGATGTGGATGATTTGACAAAGTTTAAGATGGGGTCTGAACAGATGTGGGTGAGTAGGGAGTGCTGTGATCTGGTGAATAAGACCAAAGATGCAGGACACCATGTATGCGCCGTAGGCACTTCCACACTTAAGGCTATGGAGACTTGTTTGAGTACAGATGGGTACATCAAGCCCTACGAGGGCTGGACGGGGAAGTTTATTTTCCCAGAGTATAGATTTGGCATAGCAGACCGTATGATCACGGGTTTCCACATGCCTTACTCTTCGTTGCTGATGATGGTGGCTGCTTTTGGTGGGTATAGTCATGTCATGAATGCGTACAATGTAGCGATCAAGGAGGGGTATCGATTTGGTGCGTATGGCGATGCTATGCTTATTATATAGTGAGTGAAAGATTTTGAGAGATACTTGCGGACATATCATATACCTTGGGATCGGAAGCAATCTCGGTGATCGTTCTCGTCATCTCAGTGCCGCTGTGACTGAGATAGAGAGACGGGTCGGTCGTATAATCGCTGTATCGGAAGTCATGGAGACCGAACCCGTAGGTTTTGAGTCCGATCATCCATTTTTAAACCAGGTTATCTCTGTAGCATCCAATCTGTGCGTGCGAGATTTACTGCTCACGACACAGGAGATAGAGCGGCAGCTTGGACGAGAACATAAGAGTATCAACGGAGGTTACTCCGATCGAACTTGTGACATAGATATACTGCTGTATGACGACTTGCGTGTTTGTGAACCGGACCTCATAATTCCTCATCCGCGCATGTTGGAGCGAGACTTTGTGATGCGTCCTCTCTGTGAGATTGCTCCTGACCTTGTGATACCGGGGATGACTCAAACGGTTAAAGATTTGGCATGGGACGGTTAATGGCACTCGATATAGGGCGTAAGCGTACAGGCATAGCCGTCACGGATATTCTCCGTATTGTACCTGGTGGATTGGGCTACTGTTCCACGGGAAGTGTGTCTGATTATGTGCGGGATTATGTGTCGAGGGAGCGCGTGGATATGATTGTGATCGGTCACCCGAAGCAGAGTGACAACACCGATTCGGAGAGTATGAAGTACATACGACCTGTAATCAATAGGCTCAGGAAGGTGCTCCCGGAGATGCTCATAGTAGAGTACGATGAGAGGTATACCTCTGTACTTGCACATCGAGCTATCATCGACAGTGGCACCCCGATGATGAAGAGGAGGGAGAAGGGAAAAGTGGATGAGGTCAGTGCTGTGATTATCCTTAGGGATTTCATGGAGAGTAAGGCCTATAGGGATATGACGAAGTAATGGTACAGACAAGAACATAACAACAGAAAAATATGAAATTACCCATATACATATACGGTAAAGCAGAATTGAGAGAAAAAACAGCTGATGTGATACCAGGTGATCCCGTGTTGGAGAAGTTAATTGCAGATATGTTCGAGACAATGTATGACGCAGATGGTGTTGGTCTCGCCGCTCCACAGGTAGGTAAAGCGATGCGATTGTTCGTCATTGATGCTGACCCGCTCAAGGATGTTTTCCCCGAGACCGCGGGCTTCAAGAGAGCGTTTCTCAACGCATCTATCCTCGAGAGCAGCGAGGAGGAAGTGATGATGGAAGAGGGGTGCTTGAGCTTCCCAGGTCTGAGTGAACGTATATACCGCCCCTCATGGGTCGTAGTCCAGTATCAGGATGAAAAGGGTGAATGGCATGAAGAGAAACTTGAGGGCTTTTGTGCTCGAGTCTTCCAGCACGAGTACGATCATATCAATGGCATACTCTTCACCGACAAGGTTACAGGTTTGCGGAAGCAGATGATTAAAACCAAGCTCCAAAAGCTCGCGAAGGGTAAGGTGAATGCGAGCTATCGTACCATTTCGTCCAAGTAATCTTTTGGTTTCATGAGGAGGTGGCTATATATCCTTTTGCTTACGGTGGTGGCATCTTGTAGTATGTCTGGTCTTGCACGTGCTCAGATAGACACTAAGAATGTGATCCCTTAGCAAGATGTAAACATTACACTATTGATACAGGTCTATCGAGCCTTTTGCCTAAGTCCCTTAGTTCCAT
>JBAKGE010000114.1:0-5619 GCA_037191085.1 Porphyromonadaceae bacterium
CGGCTGTCGCCATATTGACCAGCCCACAGTCAAGGACACAAGAGGGGATGCCGAGAATACGGTGCTTACTGTCATAGGTGTAAGCAATGACCCCTGTGTGAAACCATGACGATGCCCCGGCGACGGAGGTTAAGGTACGTGCGATCAAACCACCGGTACAACTCTCCGCAGAAGCGACGAGTATAGACTCGGACTCTGCCATGCCGGCGATGTCTTGAGCGATGCGAAGAAGTTCGTCGGGGGTACTGAAGGTCATATCTCAACTCGAGAGAAAGGTGCATCAGAAAGCGCGCTCCGACGCCCCGATGCGAAATAAAAGGCACCGGCCATCGCAACCATAGCCGCATTGTCAGTAGTATATGCAAAGGGAGGGATAAAGACGTCGCTCCCCGTACGCTCACCATACTCGATGAAAGCATTGCGAAGTTCCGTATTGGCACTAACACCGCCAGCAACCGCTACCTGACGAATACCCAGGTCTTTAGCTGCACGCTTGAGCTTAGACATGAGGATATCAATAACGGTATATTGAAGTGAAGCACATAGGTCTTTCTTATTTTCTTCGACAAAGTTAGGGTTATGTACCAGTTCATCTCGCAGGAGATAGAGGAAGGAGGTCTTGAGTCCACTGAAGCTGTAGTCATAGCCCTTGATACTTGGTTTTGCAAACGTGAATGCCTTGGGATTACCCTCGTTAGCCAGCCTATTCACCACAGGCCCACCGGGGTAACCTAGTCCCATGACCTTGGCGCACTTGTCAAATGCTTCGCCTGCAGCATCGTCAATCGTCTTACCTATGATCTCCATCTGGAGTGGGCTTTTGACCAAAATAATCTGAGAGTTTCCTCCAGATACGAGAAGACAAAGAAAAGGGAAACGAGGCTCAGGCTTACACTCATCAGGAAGCTGAATAAAATGCGCCATCACGTGAGCCTGTAAGTGATTGACATCCACCATGGGAATACCGAGTGCTTGGCTCATTGCCTTGGCAAACGTGGTACCTACGAGCAGCGATCCCAGCAGTCCTGGACCACGGGTATAGGCGATAGCTCCCAGATCCTCAGCCTTTATACCGGCTTGTCGGAGTGCTTCGCTGACGACAGGAACTATGTTCTGGAGATGGGCACGACTGGCCAACTCGGGGACGACACCTCCAAACTGCTCATGCACTTTCTGACCGGCGATGACGTTGGACAGTAGCTGATTGCCACGCAGGACAGCAGCCGAAGTATCATCACACGACGACTCAATGCCCAATATCACAAGAGAGGGATCTATATTCTGAAATTCTTCCATGAGAAAAACATATTGCTCTGATATCTTTGATAACCTGACAAAGGTACTGCTTTTCAGGCAATGACTCAAAAGAATAAATACCTGATGACAGGTGATTTTGCCCCAAGGAGTCACTGTTTTCGCTGGAGAACAGCATCTGCGACAATCACCTTTCGCTCCATCAGACATACCCTATCACCTGCACATGTGACCAAAAACCTCTGGGACGTCCTTTCATCGATGACCCTGAGGTCGTGAAAAAAAGCTCCGGGATATCGGAGAAGCGACGACCCAGAGGTTTCCGAAGAGATATGCCAACACTTAAAAGTGGAGAAAGGAGAAATGGCTGACAAAAACGCAGTACATTCCCTCTGCTATTTCAAATTAGAATACTAAAAATCAATTGATTGAGCAATCATGTACGACAAGGACAAAAACACATGTTACCTATGTAGAGCTCACATTGATCACCCTCCCTACCACCCAACGGTTCGCGGGTCGCCCCTGCGTAAATCTGGCAGGATAAAAAGGGGGATATATAGGTATTATTTGCTATCTTTGTAGGGGTAAAAACAAGCACTCAAGCGGAGGACTTGTATGCGATGTTTCGTAAACCATTAAACTCCCAAAGATAAATATGCTATCCTTTTTTCAGAGCAAAAATGAAAACGGCGTTCGGGTATATGCTGTACGCCACAGAGAGAATTTTTCGGCAGATGAGTCGACAGCCCTCAAGTGGCTTTTCGGTGGAGCTGAACCCGTAACAGAGGATCAACTGCAAGGATACTACGTAGGTGCTCGTGCCGAAATGATCACCCCGTGGAGCACCAATGCAACCGAGATAACCCTGAGCATGGGAGTCGGCGCTCGAGCTGGGATAGACAGAATAGAGTTTTTCGATGCCGTGGAGGAAGACACCCCCTACGACAGGATGCTGCTGCGGAAGTATAGAGGGCTGACGAGTGAACTATTCGGCGGTGCCGGTACTCCGGAGAAGGTGATAGAAGTCAAAGATCTTCGCTCTTACAACCAAGAGGAGGGACTCGCTCTCAGCGATGAAGAGATCGAATATCTGGAGGGTGTGGCCCGAGAGATAGGCAGGCCATTCACCGATGCGGAGCTATTCGGATTCAGTCAAGTAAACTCTGAGCACTGCCGCCACAAGATATTTGGTGGCACGTTCGTCATTGACGGGGAAGAGAAAGAGGAGAGTCTTTTCGCCATGATTAAGGCGACAAGCGCTGCCAATCCCAATAAACTCGTGAGTGCGTATAAGGATAATGTGGCGTTCAATGAGGGTCCACGCACTGAGTTCTTCTCTCCCAAGCGTGCCGACACATCGGATTACTTTTACACTCACGAGGAGGATACTGTTATCTCACTGAAAGCAGAAACACACAACTTCCCTACCACTGTGGAGCCATTCAATGGTGCAGCAACCGGTTCGGGCGGCGAGATACGCGACCGACTTGCGGGGGGGCGTGCCAGCCTACCACTGGCAGGGACGGCAGTGTATATGACCCCTTATCCTCGGCTCGAGGGCACTCGAACCATCAGTGCACGCCCATGGCTATACCAAACACCTCAGGAGTTGTTGACCAAGGCAAGCAACGGAGCGAGTGACTTCGGCAATAAGTTCGGTCAGCCTCTAATCTGCGGATCTGTCCTCACATTTGAGCACGAGGAGAATAACCGGACTTGGGGATATGATAAAGTAATTATGCTTGCTGGTGGTGTGGGCTACGCAAAGAAGGATAACGCCACGAAGGGCAAAGCACAGGCTGGAGACAGGGTGGTCGTCATGGGAGGTGACAACTACAGAATAGGTATGGGTGGTGGGGCCGTTTCGTCGGTAAATACCGGACAGTATCAGGATGCTATCGAACTCAATGCCATACAACGCTCCAACCCCGAGATGCAGAAACGTGTGTCAAACGTGATCCGAGCTATGGCGGAGAGTGATCACAATCCCATCGTGTCCATACACGACCATGGTGCAGGTGGACACCTCAACTGCCTAAGCGAATTGATAGAGGAGACGGGAGGGAAGTTTGAACTCGACAAACTACCCATAGGAGACCCTACCCTCTCGGATAAGGAAATCATCAGTAATGAAAGTCAGGAGCGTATGGGGCTGCTGCTCCGACATGAAGATATAGATCAAATTAAAGCAGTAGCAGAGAGAGAGAATGCACCATTCTACGTCGTGGGTGAAGCAACCGGCGACATGGAGCTCACGTTTGAGGGCAAAGATGGCAGAAAACCATTTGACCTCAAGCTCTCTCACCTCTTCGGATCTGCTCCCAAGACCGTCATGACGGATGAATCCAAAGAGCAACACTTCAGCACTCCTTCGGATGACGATATGAAGTCAAAGTCACTGTCGGAGCACTTATCCGCCGTCCTACGTCTCGAGAGTGTGGGGTCAAAGGATTGGCTGACAAATAAGGTAGATCGCTCGGTGACAGGACGCGTGGCACGCCAACAAACGCAGGGGATACTCCAGCTCCCACTGTCCGACCTCGGGGCAATGGCTCTTGACTTCAGAGGGAAGTCAGGTATAGCTACCTCTATAGGTCATGCCCCACAGGTAGCTTTGGCAGACGAACAAGCGGGCTCGAGAATAGCTATCGCAGAAGCTCTGACCAACCTCGTGGGTGCTCCACTATCCGAAGGTCTAACCTCTGTGTCGTTGTCGGCCAACTGGATGTGGCCCTGTCGCAACGCTGGTGAAGATGCAAGACTATATGCAGCAGTAGAGGCTTGCTCCGAATTCGCTATATCATTGGGAGTAAATATTCCCACCGGAAAGGACTCCCTATCGATGACTCAGAAGTACCCCGACGGGAAACGAGTACTCTCCCCCGGTACACTTATCATCTCAGCAGGTGCCGAAGTATCAGAGATTCGGAAAATCGTTGGTCCCGTACTCAATAATAAGTGCAGTGAGAGTAGTCTCATCTATGTAGATTTCTCATACGCTGAGCGTGCACTTGGTGGTTCTGCTCTGTACCAGACAATGGACAAGATAGGAGATAATACACCTGATATCACGGATGCTGGTTACTTCGCAGATGCGTTTGATGCAGTACAGCAACTGATCAAAAACGAAAAGGTACTCGCAATACACGATATCTCCGCGGGAGGACTCATCACTACACTGCTCGAGATGACGTTTGCCAACACAGAGGGTGGCATACGTCTTACGGACGAAATACTACAGCAAGGAGATTTACTATCAGTGCTCTTCGCAGAGAACCCAGGAGTGGTCCTTCAGGTCGAGGACGCCAAGACAGTGATGAAGCTGCTGGAGAAAGACGGTGTTGCAAGCTGCATCGTGGGTGAATTGATCCCCGAGCGTACAATTATCGCTGGTACCGAAATCATAGACATCGATGAAATGCGTGATGCATGGTATGCTCCATCAAGACTAATGGAACCATTCCAGACGAAAGCGAATCAAGCAATAGAAAGATCCCAAAATATCTTCGCACAACCTCTACTTTTCGACTTTAAGAAGTCATTTACTGGTTCGCTTGACAGTTTTGGTAAGAGCTATAATCGACCTACCCGTAGTGGTATCAAAGCCGCAGTCATTCGTGACAAGGGGACTAATGGAGAACGCGAAATGGCATACACCCTATATCTCTCAGGATTTGATGTGAAGGATGTACACATGACAGACCTCACGAGTGGTCGTGAGACACTGGATGATGTCCAGATGATCGTCTTCTGTGGTGGTTTCTCTCACTCAGATGTACTGGGTAGTGCAAAGGGGTGGGCTGCCGGTTTTAAGTACAATGAAAATGCTCGCCAGGCTCTAGAGCGTTTTTACGGGCGTCAGGACACCCTATCTCTCGGTATATGTAACGGATGCCAGCTTATGGCTGAGCTCGGGCTATTGTATCCAGAGCACCAGGACAAATATACACTCGCGCACAATAAATCAGGACGATTTGAATCTGGATTTGTAACGCTAGAGATTCCTGAAAATGACTCCGTGATGCTTCGTAGCCTTGCAGGCACAAAGGTCGGGTGCTGGATTGCCCATGGTGAAGGTCGCTTCAATCTCCCTTACGGCATTGATAAGTACAACATCGCCGTTCGCTATGCATACGGAGAGGACTATCCTGCCAATCCCAATGGATCCCCGGATGGTATCGCTGGTATGGTGAGCTCCGACGGTCGTCACCTTGCGATGATGCCTCACCCTGAGCGGAGCATATTCCCATGGCAGTGTGGCACATTCCCATACCCTAATATGGATGTGACCCCCTGGTTTGAAGCTTTCGTGAACGCATTCAATTGGTGCCGGGAGCATAAGTAATCACAAAGATCTACGGG
>JBAKGE010000026.1:0-23308 GCA_037191085.1 Porphyromonadaceae bacterium
TAATCACACCGTACATATTCTTTTCTACAGAGTCACCACTATGTATGTGTGGCGAGGGAGAAACGAGAAGTTTGTTGACTTGAGACATTACTATAGTTATTCTTCTGGTGTAGGTATATGGTCTAACTAGTGGCTCATGTGCTTCACTTAAAACTTACGTGCACGGATGATCTCCATGACCTTCTGTTTTCCGATTCTGATGTGATCGAGGAGTGGACGGTTGGAGGGACAGGTGAAGCTACAGCTACCACATTCGATGCAGTCGGTCACGTGGTTGATCTCCAATGATTCCCAATCCTTAAATACAGTGTCCCGCATTAGAAATGCTGGGTTAAGCCCCATGGGACATACGGACACACACTTGGCACAGCGGATACAATTGCGCATCGGACGACGTTTGGTATCCTCCTCGCGCATCACGAGGATACCACTGGTTCCTTTGGTTACAGGTACGGTGTCGGTGGTGAGAGCTTTTCCCATCATAGGACCACCACTGATGATCTTAGCTGCAGAGACAGGTACTCCTCCAGCCTGCTCCAGCAGGGTGCTGCTGGGAGTGCCGATACGTACGAGAAGATTGGATGGCGTAGCTATATCCTTGCCTGTCACGGTCACTACTCTCTCGATCAGTGGTTTATTCTTCTGCACAGCTTCGTAGATAGCAAATGCTGTACCTACGTTTTGTACAATTGCCCCTACGGATATGGGGAGCTGTCCACTGCGTACTTGTTGTCTGGTGACAGCGTCTATCAGCTGTTTCTCCCCACCTTGTGGGTACTTCACCATGAGAGGCATTACTTCAATGCCTGCATAGCTCCTAGCTACTTTGGTCATTCGATCTATCGCATCTCTCTTATTGTTCTCTATGCCTACGACAGCTCTGTCTACTCGAGCGGCCTTCATTAGGATCGACACCCCTATCATAACCTCTTCCGTGTGCTCGAGCATCAGGCGGTGGTCAGCCGTGAGGTAGGGTTCACACTCTACACCGTTGATGATGATAATCTGTGGGGTATTGTCTTTTGGAGGGAGGAGTTTGACATTGGACGGAAAGGTGGCTCCACCCATACCTACGATGCCACGGTCAGCGATGCGCGCCACTATCTCCTCTGGTGTGAGGACTACTTCACGTATTATCTCTTTGGAGCGCATAATCTCGTCCTCCCATTCATCATTTTCGTCGGACTTAATGACGATGACTGCTTTCTTGTACCCTGATGCATCCACTACGTCGTCGATCTTCTGTACCGTACCGGATATGGACGAGTGTATATTGGCTGAGATGAAACCCGATGCTTTGGCAATGAGTGTACCCACCTTAACCACATCACCCCTCTTGACTACCGGGATGGCAGGAGCTCCGATATGCTGGCCTATAGGTATCTGTACCTCTGCTGGTAGGGGCAGGGCTTGGATGGCAGTGCCAGAGGAGAGCTTATTCTCTGCGGGGTGGATCCCTCCTTTTCTAAATGTCCTCAACATTTGTCTCTGTATTTTTGCTAATTATTTTTCCTTGTCTATCGGTTCACTTATACCTGAGGTGTGGGAGCAGTCGTAGGAGCCACCGCACTGGTCGTAGTGCCGACTGCTCCAGCTGTGTTTTCTTCAGCCTTTTTCTTTAGCGGAGGAAAGTTGGTCTCATGTATTGCACCAGTAGGGCATACGGATACGCATTTGCGGCAGAGACGGCACTTAGTGTGGTCAATGTAGGAGAGGTTGTCTGCTATTGTGATGGCCTCGAAGTTGCATTCTTTCAGACACTTTGAGCAGCCAATGCAGGCGTTGTCACACGCTTTGCGTGCGGCACCCCCCTTATCCTTATTTACGCAGGAGACGAATACTCGTCGTCCCTTAGGTCCTTTCTTGCGCAGTTCGATGATGAACTTAGGGCATGCCTTGACACACGCCCCACAGGAAGTACACTTCTCCTCATCTACCTCAGGCAAGCCCGTCTGAGGGTTCATGTGTATGGCATCGAAGTCACACACCAGAGTACAGTCTCCGAGCCCGTAACAACCGTACGTACAACCTGTCTCCCCTCCGTACAACTGTGCTGCTACCGCACAAGACTTCGCTCCGTCAAAGCTATTGACTCGTGGACGAGCCTCGCATGTCCCATTACATCGCACCACGGCTACGAGAGGATCTGCAGTCACAGCTGTACGACCAAGCATGTCAGCTACCCTCTGCATTGTACTATTGCCTCCGACGGTGCAGAAAAGCCCATCCAGCGTATCGGCTTGCACGCATGCCTTCGCGAAGGAGGAGCAACCAGGATAACCACAGTTACCGCAGTTGGCTTGGGGCAGTACCTCATTCACCTCTCCGATTCGAGGATCCTCCTCGACATGGAACTTTTTCGCCACTGTAAATAGCAAGATAGCACTAAGTGCACCGACAATCGACAGAAATATAATGGTGATTAGCATAATGGTCGTTGTATGATGAATCCCTTGTTATTTGGTATGGTAATCTAAAACTAATAGTTTTCCTCTCCCAGAATTCCTATGGTCAAAACCTTGGCTCTGCTCTGAAAGAAAATACTCGAGCAAAGTATCCTCGTAGCATCCGTAGCACACTACCGTACAGCACCAGTAACCCCAACAGTATGCAGACCATGATGTCCTCTGCTGTGCCATGACTGTTTAGGAGTAGGGCAGTGGAGATGAGGATGACGAGCGGTATGACGAAAGCGTACAGGACTGCCTTCATCCCCAGGGAGCTATCGGCGATGATGGAGACGGCATCCCCCTCCTTCAGACCGTCCGAATAGTCGGTGATCGTGATGATCTGCTCCTTCACATCCTGTGATGTACATGCACCCCTGGCATGACACGTGCTACAGGCTGAATTCCGTGTGATCTGGACTTCCAGCTTGCCATCATGGATGGTTTTCACTATACCGACTCTGCACTCCATACAATATGTACCGTATCTCTTTCCGCTTATTCTCTCGTATTGGACTACTCATACTTGGTGAGAAAAAGTCCGTCCTTGTCTAGGTGCAAAAATAACCAAACTTCACGAATTATAGGCAATCTAAAGCTACTTATTTTCCGCATTATGAGCCGATTTGAGGAGCTTTTATTGGCTCTTTTTTTCTTCAAATCGACTCTTGGGGTCGACTGTATTTGATATGTTTAGTTTGCAATTGTCCGCCCTGTTAGTGCCATGGAGGTGATGCTATGAGAGTATCAAATGGTAGGGAGGGTTGGGGGGAAGTCGGAGGAGGGAGAATATTTCTCTGGGTCGTTGAGCCTTCGATGTTCCAGAAGTTTTCTGTAGAACCTCTGGGACATCGTGCTATCGACGACCCAGAGAAATTTTTTCGGAAATACGGGAACCTTAATGAATCGTGTGTATAATATGCTGTGAATCATTACTTATAGTCGAGTGGTGAACTCCCTTTGTATATAGAGCAAAGAAACCTTTGGGGGCAAAAGAAAAGGATCGATGACCATTTAGTCATTGACCCTTTGGGTGTGTGTTTATCTCGTATTGTTTTGTCTGCTATCCTCTGTAAAGTTGGTTTAGAGGTTGAGTAGTTCTCGTATCTCGCTCATCTCATCTTTCAGCCTCGCATCAGTGGAGAGGAGGGTCTGTATGTTCTTGTGTGCATAGATGACCGTGGAGTGATCTCTACCTCCCAATTCGGTACCTATACGCGAGAGAGGCAGCGAGGTATGCTCCTTGGCGAGGTACATGGTTATTTGTCTTGCCTGTGTGATCATATGTGCACGTTTCTTGCTCATGATGTCGTCTATGTCTACGTTGTAGTAATTGCATACGAGCTTGGCAATGTCCATGACTGTCAGCTTCTTTTCCTCTATACCTACAGTCTGTGACATCACGCGTACTGCGAGGGCAAGGTCGACAGGAGTGGAGTTGTACAACGCATGTGCAAGTAGTGAAGTGAGCGATCCCTCGATGTCGCGGACGTTGTCTTTGCAGTGCTTGACGATGAACTTGAATACATCTTCTGGGATAGTTACACCTTCTTTCCGAAGCATGGACTCGAGTATGGTCTTGCGTAGGTGGACATCAGGGCGTTCGATCTCCACTGTGAGTCCCCATTTGAGCCGGGTATATAATCGCTCCTCTAACCCCTTGAGATCTACGGGAGGACGGTCACTGGTGATGACAATCTGCTTACCGAGGAGTTTGAGATTATTGAAAATCTGGAAGAATGCATTCTGCGTGCTGGTAGCATCTGTGAGCTCTTGTATGTCGTCAATGAGGAGGACATCTACATTCTGATAGAACGTGAAGAACTGCTCAGGCTTCTTGGCAACCATGGTCGCATGTACGTACTGCTGTTTGAATGTAGCTGCTGGTACATAGATGATCTGCTTGGAGTGGTCGCGGTGCAGGATTTCATTGCCTATCGCATGCATGATGTGGGTCTTGCCCACACCGGATGCCCCGTGGACGAAGAGAGGGTTGAAGGGATTGTGCCCGGGATTGTCGATGATGCTGGATGCTGCTGTGCAGGCAAGTCGATTGCAAAGGCTCTGGTAGAAGTTATCCAGACGCATACGACTATCGAGATGGCTATTGAAGACTTGTGCGGGGCGCTTCGATTCCAGCATGGGAGTGGGAGTAGCCACCTGCTGGCGTACTTCGGGTTGAGCAAAGGTATGTGGCGTGCTGTAGGTCCGAGTCTTTTCCTGAAGAACTTGGTAGTTTAGGTTCACATTGGTCCCGAAAGTTGCCTTGAGGTTGCGGCTGAGGATATCCATGTAGACATTCTCCATCCTGTCGTAGTACTCTCGATTGGGAACACGGATAGTGAGTCGACCATTTTCCCAGCTGATCGGACGCAGGGGCTCGAACCACATGTGGTAGTCCGATGGTGATGGGAGCTGTGTCTTCACTGCTTCCAAAAACTTGCGCCAAGCCGATTCAAGGGAGGTATTCATTGTCCTAATTCATTGTCCTATACTTATTGCATCTACGATTGTATCTCAGTGTAATGTCCTCAGAGCTTGCTCACGCTACCGTGCTTTACGGCACTGCCTTAATGGGGTTTGCTCCGGGGGATAAAAAGGACCCCAACTGTGACCTTGGGATCCCTTGTTCTTATCCTTCGCTTTGCAAAGGTTACTAAACAATCCGAATAAAAAAAATACCTTTTCTCTTGCTTTTCTCGATCGTCGTAAGGTTCAATACCTTAAGTATAATTCATTTGTAACCAGAGTGTAATATCTTTGTAATGGTATTAAGCGATTGATTTCCAAACAACTCAATTCTCTTAAATACTACCGTTAACGAATGCTTATTTTGGTTAATAAAATTAGAGGTTTTGAGCTTTTGATTTCTGAAAGTCTTATCTCGTCGTTCGACATTGTGCCATGTACTTTACTTGACGAGGGAGGGGAACAAGATTTCTACTTTACGGAGATTTCGGTTCTCTTGATGTATATATCCTTGAGTGGTTTGTCCTCTGCATCTGTCTCGGAGGACTGTATCTTAAGGATCGTATTCATTCCGTCTATGACTTCGCCAAATACGGTGTACTCCCTGTCTAAGTGTGGGGTGCCTCCCTCCGTCATGTAGGCCTGCTTGACTTCAGCAGGCATGGTATATCCAGCTTCTTCTTCCATGCGTTTCAATTCTCTGGGAAGGTAAAACTGTCCTACTACTACGTAGAACTGTATCCCGTCACTCATGCGCTCCGGATTTTCTTCGTTCCCTACCCGAGCTGCGGCGAGTGCTCCTCTTTTGTGGAAGTGGATGGGGTACATGATTTCGGCAGGTAGGGTGGTTTGACTGAGAGTTTGGAGCTTACTGTTTTGGGCGTTATCCGCTCCCCGCTGCGCACCACCCAACTGAATCATGAAGTTCCGTATCACACGATGAAAGAGAAGATTATCATAGGCGTGATTCTTTACAAGGCGTATGAAGTTGTCTCTATGTAGGGGAGTATCATTGTAGAGCTTTACGGTGAAGTCTCCTTTGTTTGTATGGAACTTCACGTAGTGAAATGTCTCTGCTTTCTTCTCCTGAGCCTGTAGGCTTGTGCTGAGAAGTACCCCGAGGAAAATGGTGAAGAGGAAGGAAGATAGTCGTTGTGCCATGGAGGTTCTTCTTTTCAAGAAAGGGTAATGTGTGATAGTATGATTGCTGCACTGATAGAGACGTTGAGTGACTCACTCACGGTCGTCTGTGCGGAGGGAATGCGTATGAGGTGCGTACAGCACTGCTTTAGGGTATCACTCATGCCATGTCCTTCGTTGCCGAAAAGGATGACAGCATCCCCGTCGAAGCACTGGAATTGTCCTACTTCCACTCCGTCGAGAGCAGTGCCTATGATTGGACAGGTTAGGGTGGGAAGAAAAGTCGTAAGGTCTACTTGCTCATGGATTGTCAGTGCACCGAGTGCGCCAGCGGTGGCTTGTATCACTTTCGGGTTGTATGGATCCACACAACCTTCACCCAAGAGTAGGGTGCGGATACCCAGCCAGTCGCATAGTCGTATTATCGTCCCGAGATTGCCGGGGTTTTGGATGCTGTCGAGGGCGACAACGATACCACTCATATTGCCGGAAAGGGTTGGCTTGTCTGAGGGTTTATGGAGGACCGCGATCATATCACTCGGGGACTCAAGGAGCGAGAGCCTGCGGTATTGGGCGATAGGTACGTGTCGTACTATCTCCTCAGGTATGCCTGCATCTAAGTGTGTCTTCGTTCCCTCGGGTACTGCTATCAGCCTCGGACGGAAGAATTGTAATAGGGGGGCGATTACCTTTGAGCCCTCAGCTCGAAAGAACCCAAGGCTCTCACGGTATTTCTTGTGCTCCAGAGCTGTGAGTGTTTTTGTCTCTTGGTTGGATATCATCATCACTTGTCTCATGATACCGTCACTGTCTATCGAAGGTATGCTGCCACCACACTTGTAGCGCTTTCATATTTCCCATAATGAGGTTAGCTCCCTCTTGCCGAAGGGTATGCTCAGGTATTGGTCCCGTCGTCACCGCTATTGTGAAAAGCCCTGCGTCTACTGCCGATCGCACGCCGAGTGGAGCATTCTCTATAACGAGAATGCTGGAGGGGTCTGTGTCGAAGAGTTCTCCCCCTCTTGTATAGGGCTCTGGATCAGGCTTACCATTCGTGACCTCATCCGCCGTGATCATGTTCTTTGGGTCTATGATATCACCGAAGTCCCTGAGTATGCGCTCCTCTGCATTGTGTCGCGTACTGCCGGTTACTACGCCTATCTGTATCCCCCTCTCTGCTATGTACCGTACCAACTGTCCCACACCCTCTATCGGGAGAATGGGTGTCTTTGAGGCTCTGAATGCGGCACACTTGTGCCGGTATACCTCCTCTACATACTCAGGGGCAGGTTCCTTGCCCTTTTGTCGCCTATACAGTTCCTTTACCGTTTGAGTGCCTTTCATCCCCTCGAAAAGGTAAAACTCCTCAACCCGTGCTCTCAGTCCATAGTGGGTGGCAGTCTCAGCCCATGACGAAACGTGTATGGGCATGGTATCGAAGAGGACTCCGTCCATATCGAATAGTACTACCTCTGGTTCATGTGCTGGTATAGGTATCATGCTTGCGAATCTGACTGGGTTATCTCTCCCTCTCATTCCCTCGAAAAAGATAGTTTCTCCAACGGTGCACGATGCACCGCTCTTACATCGATCGGAGGTCAATAGACCCTCCCGGCACCGATGTATGTGCGTCTGTAGTAACCTTCTGAGAGGCTTGAGATGATCACGCCATGGCGAGTAGAGGCATGGATGAACTTACCGTCCTTGAGATACACCCCCACGTGCGATGCTCTACCTCCCCTGCGGTTGTTGATATTAAAGAATACGAGGTCACCCTGCTGGAGGTCCTCGCGTCGGACATGCTTTGTCTTGCTCATGAGATCGGCCGATGATGCACGACCTATATCCGTCTTGTATACTCCCAAGTACAGCATGTACGCGAAGCCCGAGCAGTCAGTCCCCCTCCTGCTATTGGCGCCAAAGCGGTATGGTGTCCCGAGCCAATCTGCGGCGAAAGCATATAATCCTATTTCATCAGTCTCCGCATTCACGGGCATCCTGAGTTTGGTGGACAGCTGTTGAGCCAGGGCTACCAGTTCGCTATTGATGTCCGAGGAAGGCTCTGTGGTTGCCATTTCCCCCGGAAGGTATATCTTGCGTATGGAGTGCTGTGTCACCGTACATGAGGATACCCCGAGTAGTAGAGTTACTGTTATGGGGATGATGATCTGTCGGAGCGTCATGAGGATGATACTGTGGTCGGTATGTCTGTAGTGGACTATGTCAAGCCTGTATATCACCAAAGCTCCTAAGGATCATACGCAGGGCATGAGACTTAGGAGCTTAGTCAATTTATTCTACATGAAGCGGAGGGATGCTTATTGCACCGCATCCATAGCGCACGTGTAGAATATGGATCCTGTCATTATGCGCACAGTGTCTCTATGGACAGCTTGTGAGCACAATAAGCGTGTGGTTAGTTTGCAGCTTCAGCGATTGAAACGAATGATTTGTCGCCCCTTTTGACTTTGAATACTACAATACCGTCCTTGAGAGCATAGAGGGTGTGATCCTTGCCGATACCCACGTTCTCACCAGGGAAGTGCTTGGTACCGCGCTGGCGAACGAGGATGTTCCCAGCTTTTACCACTTCACCACCAAATTTCTTGACACCGAGTCGCTTACTTTCGGACTCGCGACCGTTCTTTGAACTACCTACACCTTTTTTATGTGCCATGTCTGTAAATATTTTTCTTGTCTATATCAACAAAGCTTCTAAGTAAAAAACAGTCACTCCCGACTCCAGCACTGCACTACTGCGTCCTCCAGAGCCAACGGAGATCTCAGGGAAAAGATTACGCAACGATCTCCTTTACAGAAATCTGAGTAAACTGCTGGCGATGACCTCTCAGTTTACGATAACCCTTTCTACGCTTCTTGTGGAAGACACGTACCTTTTCACCCTTTACGAGGGGAGAGAGTACCTCACACACAACCTTAGCGCCCTCAATGATAGGTGCCCCGACTGTGACACTACCATTCTCAATGAGCATCACTTTGTCGAACTCTACTGTATCGCCTTCTGCGACATCCTTGATGTGGTGGACATAAAGCTTCTGGTCCTTTTCTACCTTGAACTGCTGTCCCTGAATCTCTACGATTCCGTACATAATTTTTTCTGTGTAAAAATTAATAAATACCCGACAGGTGAACGTCTCAATGCGCTACTTACTTGACCTGTCTAAGAATAACTCCGCAAAGATACTATAATTTTGTGGGATAATCCACACTTTTTCGGAACTGTATCTCCAGTCAGCGTGGATTTGATATGAGGATCGGCTTTTAGACGGAGACGGGATTTGCCTAGAGGACTATTTGATTATATTCTGCCCCAAACATGTGGTCAGAAAGCTCTGGGTCGTTGGTCAAACGATGACCCAGAGATTTTTTTGACAACCTCTGGGATGTCGAGAGATCGACGCCCCGGAGGTTTTTTAGGGGCTACCCAGCTATACCTGCAATGCATGAGAGGAGCTATAGTTTACTTAGGGGGTGATTTCCCTTCTGATAATTACTTGTTAATCTCGTTGCATGATTCGGCTAATCAGTGTTCGTTGAGAGATTGGATACGTAGCGGTATTCTTGCAGAAGACCACCGCAGCAGGCTTCTCTCCCTTTTTGGTGGAGGTGATGATTTCTTTTTCATCTATCCTGTACTTGTTATTCCACACACGATAGGAGGTACTGAGATTTGACTGTATATTTTGTTTGGCTTAATGATCATTTGGCGAGTTTGACCCTCACAGTGTGATTTGACCAGGGGATGTTACCTCTGGTTTCCGAGGGCCTTGTGTCTCCTGATTCGACTATGGGTTCGGGGTTTATGTTTTCCGTTCTTGGTTTTCGTGTAGGCATAAGTAGTACAGTATGGGTTCCGCTCTTTCGGAATATCGTATGTCCTAGAGACAAAAAAGTGAATCATATCCCTCACGCTCTATTTTGGCATCTGAATGAGGATATTTCGATCCTTGACAGGGGTATATGATCAGGTACATCGGCATTTGGCTTTAGTATCGCCTACTATAATTCACAAAGTGTCGGAGGAAAATGTTTATGCCTGATCGGATTCTGTACGCTGCACGATCAAGCACTGTACGGTGCCTGATCGAGTTTTGTATAGTGCCTGATCGGGCACTGTAGAATTTGTTCCCATAATCGATCAAAATAGATGGGCTTGTACTTGGGGTTATTGATTGCAGGTGTCCCGGGACAGCAGGGAAAATATGTAGCACACCCGTGGGAAGGTTAATTCGCCACGGGTGTGTACATTGTACTGCTATGTGTAGTGAGATTACTTTTTCTCTACACCGGATGCTATGAGTTCGAGGTACCGTGAGTCCTTGAGGATCTGCTGGAGCATAGCTTGTACGTCCTTAGGTGTGATGCTACGGAGGGTCTTGAGATAATTGGTGTGGTTATCTTCACCCCAATAGTACTTGTCTACGAGAGCTCCTAGCCAGTAGTTGTTCTCCCTTTGGTTTTCTTCAAAGTTCTTCTCCATATTGAGAATCGTCTTCTTGAAAAATTCTTCATTGATACCGTTCTTTGCCATTTCTTGTAGCTCTGCTTTTACACGGTCATTGAGACGCTTAGCATCATTTGGATTGGTCTGGAAGGAGATTACCAAACTGCTTTCACCCTTTGGGTGGCGTGAGACATTGGCCTCAGTCCCCACACCGTAGGTACCACCTTCCTCTTCACGAATAGAGATGAGGTACTGCTGATCAAGGACAGCAGAGAGGATATTGGCAATCATTGAGGTGCGAAGGTCGTAGGCTCCCTGCCATGCATACACGTCTAAGACGAATGCCATAGGATTGGTCATAGGCAGCTCGAAGTGTGTGGTACGACTCTTTTGTGCTATGTGGATTGCTTTGTCGTAGTCCGCCTTTTCGTTGCGCCCGGTATTTGGGAGCGCTCCGAGGTACTGTGCTACGAGTGGCTTGAGTTCTGCAGGCTTGAAGTCCCCGATGATGAAGAATGTGAATTCGCCTGCGTCAGCGAAGCGGTCACGGTATGCAGCGAGGACCTTCTGGTAGTTGATTTGATTGTTCTCCTCGATCTTGAGGGCGCGACGCTGAGGAGTATTGGGATAGATGAGGTTAGGGATACTGTCTCTACTCACGGTAAACATGGGATTAACCATCGAGCTCTCTATGGATGCATTGCTGCGTTGGATAGCTGCGGTGAAGAGGTCCTGATCTTCGCGAATATCTGTCATATTTAGGTATATGAGCTGGAACATCGTCTCCATGTCTTTGATGGAAGAGTTACCATTGATGTGCTCTCCGAATTCATCTATCGAGGTATTACAAGATGCCTTGCGCCCCGAGAGGACCTTGGAGAGGGCGATAGGAGCGAACCTGGATATCCCACCGACGCCTGCATAGCTGAGTGCACGTGCTGTGATAGGATCTTTGGCAAAATCGAGCTTGGAGGTGCCACCGGGGCTGATACCGTAGACCGACACCTCGTTCTTATTGTGGTCGGTGGGCAGGATATATACCTTTATACCATTGGTAAGGGTCCAGAGGGTAGCTCCATAGGCCATGTTCTTCTGCTCCGATGCGACTTGACCGCCCTTAGGCAGTTGGTCCATGAGCTTTTCGTCAGATATTTCTTCTGCGTATGGCTCCACTTTCTGCTCCATTGCGGATTTGAATTGTGATAGGAGTTCGGCAGAGGTAGGGTACTTCAAACCATCCTTTTCGGGCGCCATGAGGAACATGGTGAAGTTCTTCATCTCGGGATAGTGGAACATGTCTTTGAGTGTCTTATTGATCATCTCAAGAGAAATGTTTGGTACTATCTGGTTCATGATTGCGACCTCTGTCTCGATGCCGGGAATGTAGCCTCCGGTGGTGAAGTGTTGTGCGTACTCTTTTGCGTACGCTTCGTTGGTGCGGTTGTCCTTCTCCTTGAGCATATTGTCGTAGGATGCCAGTACTTCCGTGCGTACTCGGTCGTATTCGCTCTGTGTAAAGCCGTACTCCCATGCACGCTTAAGCTCACCTACGGCAGCATTCATCCCCTTGAGGTATTCGCCGTCGAAGGCGGATACATCGAGGGTGAGGGCATCCTCGGTGGCTGCGACGATGTATGGACTCATACTGAGGGATGCACTGCGAAATGGAGCATTAGGCTGCTGCTGGATTTCCGCAAAGCGGTAAGACATCATGGCGCTGATTACGTTCTTGATGTAATCGACCATAGGACCTACGGCAGTAGCACGTGTCTCACGATCAAGTGCGTCACTGTGCACCATGATAGAGATAGTCGTGGATGTTAGCTCTGGATCTGTGGCGATGATACTGATAGGTTTGTCGTGGTCGGGCACTTCGTGGTACACGCGCTCCGCTACTTTTTCATCAAGCTTGATGTGGGCAAACATTTCCTTGATCTTCTTTTCGATGCGGTCCACGTCGACATCACCGACAATGATGAGACCCTGTAGGTCGGGACGGTACCACTTGTGGTAGTAGTCCCGGAGAGCCTGGTAGGGGAAGTTCATCACCACGTCCATGGTACCGATAGGTAGGCGTTTGCCGTAATTGTGACCTTCGGGAAATGCTTCCTTGAGAATCCTGATGAGGGCACGTGTTTGTCCATTTTCGCTTTGGCGCCATTCTTCGTTGATGACACCGCGCTCATTGTCTATTTCTTCGTCAGTGAGGAGGAGGGAATTACTCCAGTCGTGCAGAATGAGTAGACACGAGTCTACGAAACTCTCTCGAGTAGTAGGCGCATCCATGATTTGGTACACCGTTTCGTCAAAGCTCGTGTAGGCATTGAGGTTACTACCAAACTTTACGCCATTTTTCTCGAGTAAATTGATAATCCCCTTTCCTGGGAAGTTTTTGGTGCCATTGAAAGCCATGTGTTCGAGGAAGTGGGCAAGCCCAGACTGGTGGTCTTCCTCCTGCATGGATCCCACACGCTGAGCGATCCAGAAGTGAGCACGATCCTTAGGCTGTTCGTTGTGGCGGATGTAGTAGGTTAAACCATTGGGGAGCTTGCCGATCCTTACTGCCGGATCAATTGGCAGCGGTGGTGCTTGGGGCTCTTCCTGTGCACTCAGACTGAGGGCGCTCAGGAGGAGCACTGTCGCCATGCTACTTAGTAGAAGTAATGTCTTTTTCATAAAGGACAGTGAATAATGAGTGTAAATATTTGGATGATTCTAATTCTTGGGTCTAACGGACTGGAAACAAAAGTAATAAAAAGTTATTCAACTTTCGTATAATTATGATTATTTAGCTACTGAATACTTTTAGTCTTTGATCGAGGACGCTAAGCGTAGCGTGAGTTCGACTTAGTACACTACTATTGTTTTTGAGGCAGTACCCATTGGTATCGCTTTTTGCTCATATGTAAGTATGAGTGAAAAAGCTCTGGGACATCGGAAAGTCGACGACCCGGAGCTTTCTTTATTAACCTCTGGGAGGTCGGGAGATCGACGACCCAGAGCTTTTGGGAGGGATACCCGCACATGTGTGTGACGATAGAACGGAGGTTTCATCGGCTACAATGTGGTATATTTCTATGATTTTTCAATACAAAGTTACCTATCTCTTACGTCGAATCACGTTAATTGTAAGGTAGTAAATGCAGTGGATAATCCCGAAGTAGAGGATCACAAGCACAAGGTCGTACTTGTATCGTAGTGTGAGACCTTCACTGATCTGAGCGAAGAAGCTGACGATATCCAACATCGTCTCTATGAGTAGGCTCATTGCTCTCATGAGTAGTGCAGGTAGTGGCATGAGGGTCGAGAGAATCAGCATAACCAGTCCAAAAGGTACAAGTACACTACTGACGAGGACGGTAGGGATGTTGCTCCATAGCAGAGTGAAGACGGCTTGTCGAAAGTATAGAAGTAGAAACGGAAGAATGCCAATCTGTGCGGAAATGCAGACGAAAAGCAGATCTCCGATGTAGCTGAGAACCTTTGACGAGGGATGAATAACGGAACGGAAGAGGGGGAGGAATACGATGATACCCCACACGGCGCTTACACTCAGGACGAGTCCGGCATTGAGAAAGGAGAGAGGCTGTCCGATGAGGATGAGGACGACGGTAAGACTGAGTGTCTGGATAGGGTCGGACGGTCGATCGAGAGCCTGCGCCATAAGCACGAGTGAACACATAAGGAGTGCTCGTAGTGTAGCGGAAGATGCTCCGCAGACGAGAGCATAGCTGGTGACGCCGAGAAAAAGCAGTAGATAGCGGAGATGTCGGTACCTGTAGGGATAGATGAGACGACGTAGCAGTATCGAGAGCAGCGCATAGATGATGCCGAGGTGGAATCCACTGACTGCGAGTATGTGTGCAAGCCCCGAGGAGCGGAAGTCTGCTCGCGCAGTGTCTGAGAGGTAGGCGCGCTCACCTAGAGTGAGGGCGTAGAGGATGCCCCTCTGCTCCTGGGTGAGTAGAGAGGCGGTGGGCTGTCGCCCGAAGTTCTTGATCACCTCGGCGCGGAAGTGTCGAGCACGGTCAAGGAGTGTGGGGGACGATCTGGCGGTGAAGGCCTCGATTCGCTGTAGTGTGGCGAGTGCTTGGAAGCCCTCGCTGAGGAGGTAGCGTGCATAAGAGTCAGGGGGGAGATGCCCCTTCTTAGAGATACCGGTGATGTCTACAGTAGCACGTAGATGACCACCGTACATCACCTCGGACGGAATAGTGTCTCCCTGTGGTAGCATGAGCAGTACATGGAGATTTTTGCCGTGGTAGTGGAGGTGCGCGGAGTAACGAGGATGACTGCTTTGGCTGGAGGTTACCGGGTGGTGTATCGTGACATCTGTGGAGTAGAGTGTTTCTCCTGCTGGGATGGATCTCAACGCATCATATCGGGTGTCGGTGTAGATGGCAAAGCAAGCACCGAGAAGGGTGTACAGTCCTACGGTCGTGAGTTTACCGTAGAGTTGAGGGTATACGTACCCTATACTGATGAGTGCAACGGATAGGGTCGATAGCAGAAGCACACCGTACCACCCCCAACCGATGTACCATACCATAAGCCCCACACCGCAGCTGAGAAGTAGGAGCAGTGCAGGGCGCGATGTGTATTCAATGGTATGGGGGAACCTTTCGGGACGTCCCATAGTAGCACGGAAGAATAGATCGTTTATTTGCCGAGGAGCTGGCGAATCGTAGCCTGAGGGTCCGGCGTACCAAAGACAGCACTACCCGCCACCAATACATCTGCTCCGGCCTCGAAGAGGGTTGCGGCATTGTCGTTATTCACTCCACCGTCTACTTCTATCAGTACATTGTAGTGCCCCTGATCGATCATGCATCTTAGGCGACGGATCTTGTCGATGGTGCGGGGAATAAACTTTTGTCCCCCAAATCCCGGATTGACGCTCATTAGGAGTACGAGATCTATGTAGGGGAGGAGATCGTCTAGAAGTTCGACGGGAGTATGAGGATTGAGCACCACACCCGCTTTCATCCCGGCGTCTCGTATCTGCTGCATAGCACGGTGGAGGTGACGATTGGCTTCGTAGTGAAGGGTGAGGACATCAGCTCCGGCTTTTCGGAATGCTTCGATATAGGTCTCGGGGCGTTCGATCATCAGATGTACGTCACAGACTTTTTTCGTTGCCCTACGCACCGCCGATACGATGGGTATACCAAAAGAGATATTGGGGACGAATTGCCCGTCCATAATGTCCAAATGTATCCATTCAGCTTCGCTATCGTTGAGCATCTCAATGTCTCGTCCAAGATTGAGGAAGTCTGCAGAGAGAACTGAAGGAGCGATGATTCTTTGTCTTTCCATAACATGCGAATTGGTATTGTTGTTATAGGATATTTTGCTTGTTGGTAATCTGGAAGATACGGAGTAGGTCATTGTCTTCACGGAGTTTCTGTATCAGTATGTCTCTCTCCTCCACATTCTGAACGCGTACCTTGACTGTACCTATAGCTCTGTCCTTATTACTTGTAAAGTCGATACCCATGAGTGGTATGTGTAGTGACCGCAGTGTCTGAAGTGTATTGAAGACAAATCCATCCACATTTGCACCCTCCAGCTCTATAGTTATTCCGAAATTTGAGTGAAGGTGAGTCCCCCACGCTACTGCCACGATGTCGTCTCCTTGTGTTGCCTTTAGTCGCATCGCTTCAGGGCAAGACTTACGGTGCACGACTACCTGTCTATGGTCATTGAGGATGCCATGCACAGCCTCACCTAATATGGGTTGACAGCAAGTTGCTCTGATGTAATTACGAATACCGTCTTTGGCGGTTAGGGAGTATGTCTCTTTCATTCGCTCCCTCGGGAGGGAGGGGACTAATGTCTCGTCAGAGTCCCACATCTGCTTTTCTGGATATGTCGTCTCAGGCTCTTGGCTCTCCTTACTTTCTCTTAGTTGCTCAATGAGTTCGCCATTCAACTTCACTTCGTTATTGTCTATGGCGAGGAAGAAGTCATCCACCGTCGGAAAGCTCAGTACCCTCCCGTGTGTCGGGAGTACGTGCTCTGTCGTAAGGTTCATAGGGCTTAAAAACCGCTCAAACTCCTCTTCTCCCCTTTTGATCGACTTGTATCTGGAGTCCTGTAGATACTTACGAATGTGGTACTTGGCATTGGGACTCGTAACGTAGTACAGCCATTCTTCCTTTGGGAAGGTCTTGTTTGTTGTGAGTACTTCCACTTGGTCGCCATTATGGAGCTTAAAGTCTATATTGACCATTTGGTGGTTCACCTTGGCTCCGATGCAGTGGTCACCCAAGTTTTCGTCCATCATGTAAGCGAAATCCAGCACAGTGAAGTGCTGTGGGCACCTAACCTGCTCACCCTTGTGCGTGAATATGAGCATATCTTGAGTGGCGAACTTGTACATCATTGTTTCGTAGTCATCTGATGCATTGGGGCCGGGGTTACTAAGCAGAGCACGTACGTTATTGAGAATTTTCTCTTCCATATCGTCCAGTGCGTTGCTACTCTGTTTGTATCTCCAGTGTGCCGCCAGTCCTTTCTCTGCCATATCGTGCATCATCCGCGATCTGATCTGCACTTCTACCCACTCACCTATGGGGCCCATGACTGTGATGTGTAGCGCTCTGTATCCATTTTCCTTGGGGCGTGTCAGCCAGTCTCTTGTGCGATCATCCTTGACTTGGTAGTGCTGTGAGATGACTCGATAGATGCGGAAGCAGTCGTTGTATTCATCCTCTGGTTTCTTAGGCTCGAAGACAATGCGGATTGCGAATATATCGTAGATTTCGCTGAAGGGTAAGTTTTTTACCCTCATCTTGTTCCAGATAGAGTAAATGCTCTTTACCCTATGCTGTATTTCGTATTGAAGATCCATGGCATCCAGATCTTTTCGGATGCCGAGATAAAATTGATCGAATAGATTCGTGCGGTGTGATCCACTTTTGCTGATCAGCTCCTGTATCTCTCGATAGTCGCTCGGGTGGTCATACTTGAGGGACAAATCCTGCAGTTCGCTCATGATAGAGTACATCCCCAGACGCTCAGCCAGTGGGGAGTAGAAAAGCCTTGTCTCCGCTGCTATCTTTGCTTGTTTAGTCTCTGGCATGCTCTCGAGGGTGCGCATGTTATGCAGTCTGTCGGCTATCTTTACGAGGATGATACGAATATCGCGGTTGGCGGTGAGTAGGAGGTGACGAATGTTCTCCAACTGCTTCGACGCGTTCTCCTTTCCTGCCATTACCTCAGCGAGGATCTCTCCCGAGAGCTTTGTCAGACCGTCTACTATCCGTGCTACCGATTCTCCGAACATGTCACGAATATCCTCCACCGTATAGTCTGTATCCTCCACAACGTCATGCAGTAGAGCCGCAGTGATCGATGTGCTTCCCAGGCCTATTTCGTTGCATGCTATGGAAGCTACTGCTATTGGGTGTAGAATATATGGTTCACCACTCTTCCGCTTTGCTCCCTCGTGGGCGCTCTTCGCGAGATTAAATGCTTTGACGATAATATCGGTATGCTTACGGTGATTAGATTTGAGGTAGTCCGCCAAGAGTTGATCGAATGCTACCTGGACTACCATTTCATAATTCTGGCCGTGATCGTTCCTATCCATGCGTATATTTCAGCAGTGCGGTCTTCTACTGTTATTAGAGATATTCCTGAGGTGGAGTAAGCTCCCAACTGAAGTAATTGGAACAAATATACATGTTTTTCGTCATCTTCCAATGCTTATCTTTTATTTTCATCAGGTGTCTCTAAGCACAAAATCCAACCCGAAGGAGGAACAGTATGTGACTATAACAATTGCATCCTGAATCCCAATATAGGATTCGGAACGCAGTTGCCACATTATTGTGATTATTTACGGACTTTCTATCGGTTGGTCAGGTAGAGGAGCCTTTGTTTTTGACTCTCTTCAGACCACTTGCAAGCAAGTAAATCATTATGATAATGCCTCCAACGGCTGCCCGAAATCCCACAGAGTCGCCCGTCAGGAGACAATAGAAGACCAGTCCTAGCGCTATCAAAACGATATTCTACCTCCGACTATCAGAATCTTTCGTTGTCTTACTCTTCGTCCGGTGTCATCAGACTTCCCGGTCATGCCTTCCACTACGATAAGCAATGCTGTAAAGGCTGATGTCGGAAAACATGCAGACCGGGAGAGGTACGACTTCCCCCCCTTGTATTCCTTTGAAAGCCGGAATGAGTAAAAATAGACAAGCTGTGATACCAAGTGCACAGTAAAGTGCATTCCGTCTCACACTTATGGGAGACTAATGACTAACCCCTAGCGTGGTCGTGCTTTTGAGTGAGTGAGAGGTCTCGCAAGACGGACGTAACAAAATTATCTCATTTATCTTCATGATTTCGAAATTTTATGCCATATGGTAGGAAAAGATAGTCGGCTACCCTATCGCACAAAGGGCATTCTGAGCCCGAAGTATATGTGCGATGTCAGCGTTGGAATGAATCCGTAGTGTCGTCGCATGATTCGGAACCTTTCTCGTAGCGAAGCACAGTGATTGCGGGTCGTAGTTCCCTCCTCCAGATAGTGGGTCAGTGTCAGGTGTGTATTGTGGATATGCTGAGCACGGCGGAGGATATGCAGGCACCAGTCTACATCGGCAGAGAATTGGTACTGTGTATCATACAGTGGGGCGATACTTCTCCGTGCATAAAATGACTGATGACATACCACCATACCGTGTCTGAAACTCTCGTATTTTAGCTGCTCTGGCGCCCTCAGTCGTCGATGTCGTACGTACCTGTACTCGCTGTCCACGATGTCTGTCTCTCCGTAGATGATATCGGGGAGTTCGCCTGTGATTCCTCCTAATGCATCCGATAGTGTATCGCGGCTGGCAAAGCTGTCGCCTGCGTTCATGAAGCAAACATAGTCCCCCGATGCGATAGACAGACCTTTGTTCATCGCATCATAGATGCCGTTATCCGGCTCTGAGATGATGCGCGATATGAGGGGGTAATAGTCATTGATTGTCTCCAGAGATCTGTCCGTGGATGCCCCGTCAACTACGATATACTCTACGTGCGGATAGGTCTGGCTACAGACGGATGCTACTGTATGTCGTAATGCGTGACCGGCGTTATAGCAGATAGTGATGACGGATATAGTTGGCGCTACTGTTTGCATGAGACGGAGAAAAGAGTTACTTTTGCACTTGCGAATGAATACCGCACCGCTGGCCCGGTAGTTCAACGGATAGAACGGAAGTTTCCTAAACTTTAGATAGGGGTTCGATTCCCCTCTGGGCTACAAAACCCACTTGGGCACCACGTGTGACCTGAGTGGGTTTTCTGTCTCCCGGGGGTTGGGTGGCTCCTATCTGCTGCAAAAGTAGCAAAAGCCTGAGACTTCCGAAAACATCCTCTTCCTCTCCTTCACATGTCCGTGCACAAATCCTCACTATCATGACCAAAAAGCTCTGGGTCGTCGGTCTCTCGATGTTCCAGAGCTTTCTTTTCCGTTCTCTGGGACTTCTCTTCATCGATGACCCGGAGCTTTTTACGCCCTCCTCTGGAGCACTGCTCTGACCTTACAACATACGTCAGAATCCTAACGCCCCAAGATATAGGGAATGAATACGATAAGTCCTATTACGGCGGAGATGATAGATATGATCAGCACAGCCCCTGCAGCGACGTCCTTGGCATCACGAATCAGAGGAGAGTACTCCATGGATACACGATCGGAGAGGTGCTCCAGTGCTGTATTTACTCCCTCGAGGGCGATTACTCCACCTATGCATAGGAGGAGTATGCACCACTCCACCCGAGTGACACCGCAGAGGAGACCGCAGATAATGACACCAAGGGTAGCGAGGATATGGATCGTGGCATTTGGGGTAGACGAAAAAAGTCTCTGCACACCACGGAGGGCGTGCATGAGACTTCTGTAGAATCTCCGTGGAGACAGGGCGTGACGTAGGGATTGGGGACTCATAGCCAGTGGCTCATGAAGTTATCCATCTCCTCCGCCTTTGCTTCCAAACGCTGTAGGAATGTGAATTGTGCCACGGAGCGGATGAGATTGTGCTGAGGCTTGCGTGTCTTGTAGTACACATCGCCATTGAGATAATCGGTGAGGAAGCGTACCGTCTGCATGTACGTCAGGAGACGACCACCGTAGGGGAGGAGCTTTATCTCCGTAGGGGTCAGAAAAGAGCGTGCCCGATCCATGTACCCGCGTGTATAGGCTTCGAATATCTCCATGTTTACCTGTATGTGGTCGAGATCCTCATCGTCCTCGGCACCTGTATTGACAGCCGTGCGTATGAAGTCTCCTATGTCCGAGAGGACAAAGCCCGGCATCACTGTATCAAGGTCAACCACACAGAGGACACGGTCGGTATGGGTATCGAAGAGTACGTTGTTCACTTTCGTGTCGAGGTGATTGGTACGTCTGGGAAGCTTGTCCTCGGCGAATAGGCGCTCTTGGATGAGCATATCGTAACTGCGCTTTTGGATCTCATCAATGAGCCACTGCGCCTCTGCCACACGTCCAGCCTTGTCACTTTGGATGGCTTCGTCCAGCTGCTGGAGACGAAAGGACATCTTGTGAAAGTTAGGGATTGTCTCACCGAGTGCACCGTCGGGGATGTCCGAGAGCATAGCCTGAAAATCTCCGAAGGCACGTCCAGCTTCCTCTGCGAGTGTTGGTGTGATACTGTCGTAGCTGATAGAGTCGGGGATGAAGAGACTCAGCCGCCAGTATGAACCGTCGTGCAGGAGATACTTTTCGCCCGACTTGGTGCGGATGAAAGTCAGCACCTTTCGATCTATATCTTCCGTCCCCTGCTCTTTGAGTTTGTGGCGAATGTGCTCTGTGACAGCGAAGATATTATTTTGCAGGGTCTCTACATCTGTGAAGATAGTATGATTGATACGCTGGAGAACATAGCGGTACTCAGAATTTCCTGCAGGGTTATATACCTGTACGCCAAAGGTATCATTGATGTGACCATTGCCGATAGGGTGCACATTTACTATCTCCTCGGAGATTGGAAAAGCTGACAATATATCCGTATAAGCAGTATTCATGTGGGGAGAAATTAGTCTAAGTAAAACGCTTTGAATATCAGCGGTGATACCGTCCAGATGAATAGGTATATGACTCCCAGTGATATGGGAAACACTTTGACCTGCGAGCGTGGTACAATGTAGCACCTTTTCGCCATATCCTCGGAGATACCGAGAAAGGCTACCCTACTACGTGTATAGAGGATGTACAGGAGCCATGCGAGGAGTCCGCCGATGATGATGGCAGGGATGACGTCGGTGATGAAGTGCATACCGAGATAGATACGTGAATACATGACCGTAGCGGCGACGATATAACCAATGAGGGAGTACCACTTGTTCCTGAAGAGTAGGGCGGTAAAGGTGATGAACGTCATGAAGTTCATCGTGTGTCCTGAGATGAAGCCATAACCGCCTCCACGGTCGCCGAGGACGAGGCGTACATCATCGGCGGTGAGTACGTGATAACTGGGGCGTGCCCGTTGGAAGAGGGGCTTGATGATCCCGGAGGAGAGCTGGTCACTGAAGAATACGGCTACGCCTATGATAACCAGTAAGGTAATGACCTCGCGAGGTCTTTGGCGATAGCTGAGAAAGAAGATGAAGAATAGGAGGTAAATGCCCCAAATCCACTTCTCGGAGATAATATACATGACACTATCGAGGTATGGAGTGTGGGGACTATTAAGGGTTAGGTACAGATTCCTCTCGATTGCGACGAGTTGCTCTACCATTGACATAAGGGTGCTTGGCTTTGTGAGTGAATGTGAATACTAATCAGTGGATAAAATCATTGATGAGCTGGTAGACAGAGTTTTCGACCCAACCTTTAGTACCGTCGGGAAACTCTACTTCGCTCATCTCCCCGATGCTTTGTAGCACACGTATCTCCATGCCCGAGTGGATGATCATCATGTCCTGTGAGGAGAGGTCTGGCGAACTTTTGACGGTAACTACAGGTGACGTGATTACAGCCTCTGTGTCGTCGTGGATGAAAGCATAGGATCGGTAGACCATGACATTGGCTAGAATACAGAGTACTACGCCTGCAATCCCCCCGTAGAACCCAGCTAAGCGGAGGTCACGATTGCGGGAGAGGAGATATAGCAGCAGTCCTCCTACAAATACACCGAAAAAGAGAAGTCCGATAAACATCCATCCTCCCAAACCAACCCAGTGTGTCATGCTATCAATCCAGCGATGCACAAAGAAGGTAGCACTAGGCTCCATGTTATCAATTGTTTTGGTGCGTGTAATCTTGATATTGTGTCGGATGTCGCTGTCAGAGGGAGCGATACGGTAGGCTCTCTTGAAGTTGATGAGCGCAAGAGCATACTCTCCCTGTTTGTAGTAGGAGGCACCGAGGTTGTAGAAGAGCTCGTCCGTAGGATTCGGGGTTTGGGCTATGACCTGTTCGAAGATCTCAGCTGCTTCGGCATACTTGGCATCGCCATATGCCTTCATCCCCTCCTCAAGGGTACTAGCCCGTTGTGCTGTGGCAGGTAGGGTAAAGAGGCAGATGATGAGTAGATATATCTTGTGCATCGTGGTATTCATGCTTTGATCTTTATTTTAAAAGACTGAATATTGTCAATCACATGAGCAGCTTTGTCGTACAATTCATCCTTGTGGATAAGACCGCCATCTGGGGTGTATCGAGCCAATTCGAGACAGGTCTGAGTTTCTATCGTCTGCTGTATCAGAGTACCGGGGAGTCCGAGAGATTGCATTTTGGACTTGATAGTTTCTTTGGAGAGCTCTGAGG
>JBAKGE010000115.1:0-5501 GCA_037191085.1 Porphyromonadaceae bacterium
AGGAGAGAAACACTTGTGGCCGGATGCCAACTCGACAATGCGCTATACGTTTGGTAGAGTACGGGGATACAGTCCACGTGATCAAGTGGAGTACGGTCACCAAACGACGATGAAGGGCGTGATGGAAAAGTATAAACCTGGAGACTATGAGTACGACTTGCTTCCAGAAATCATCAGCATATACGAAAACAAAGACTTCGGGGGGCTGAATACTCTTTCTAACGGAGAAATGCCCGTTGACTTCTGTGCCACCACTCACACGACCGGAGGTAACTCCGGCAGCCCCGTTATGAATGCAGATGGATACCTCGTGGGACTTAACTTTGACCGTAACTGGGAAGGCGTCGGAGGAGATATCAACTATCTTCCCGACTACCAGCGCAGTATCATCTGTGATGTACGCTATGTTCTCCTAATACTCGACAAGTACTTGAAAGCTGATAGAATCATAAATGAACTTGACATCGTACAATGATGATGAAAGAGAGAATACAATTACTCATCCTCGCCACCTGTGCCTTGTCGATGTGGTTTACCTCATGTAAGCCACAAAGCAATACCGAGGTGTTGGAGATCTTTCACACTACGGATATCCATGGGAATTACCTCTCCTACGATTTTATAGCTGACAAGGAAGGGACAGGAAGTCTGGCTCGCGTCGCGTCTTACGTGGGTGCTTATCGGAAGAGTGGTGACAATGTCCTGCTCCTCGAGGGCGGTGATCTTCTGCAGGGACAGCCCACAGCATACTACTACAACTTCGTGGATACTATGAGTAAACATCTCGCTGCTGAGGTTCTAAACTTCATGGACTACGATGCTATGGTAATCGGGAATCACGACATCGAGACAGGGCATCCTGTGTACGATAGGTTCGCGAAGAGTCTGGCTTGCCCTGTGCTCGGAGCAAATGTAATAGATGAGGTATCCTCGGACAGAGCGGCACGGTGCATTCCATACTTTCAGCCTTATACTATTGTCTCCAAGGGGACTAAGAAAATAGCAATTATAGGTGTTATCACCCCCGAATTAACAACACAATTGCCCGAGATTCTCTGGAGTGGTCTACGCTTCGATGACCAGATAGAGACAATAAAGTCCTATATCCCCGAGATTATGGAGCAAGGTCCCAATCTGGTGATAGCACTCATACATAGCGGATCGGGGAGCAAGAGTAGTAGCGAGTGGCATCCCATGAACTCCAATGTAGCGTACCAATTGGCGACAGAAGTACCGGAGCTGGATGTCGTCTTCTGTGGACATGATCACACTCAGAAACTCGACTCTGTCCCGCACGACACTGGTAGGACGACGTATATCCTAAATCCTGGTGCAAATGGAGATCTCCTCTCGCATGTAACGGTAAAGTTCCCTGGCAAGGAGGATGAGAGACTTCAGATTACCGCTAAGTTGGTAGACATGAATAAGTACACTCCCGACCCAACATTCGTTCAGAAGTTCGCAGGTCAACTCAAAGTCGTGAAGGACTTCGTCGGGCAGCGTGTGGGGCACATCAATGAGGACTTGGATGCGAAGGTATCGTTTTTCGGTCCCTCTAAGTTCAACGACCTCATCCACGCTCTTCAGTTTAGTGTCTTCGACTCGGCTCAGATCTCTATCACGGCTCCACTGAGCGAGGAAGCCGTGGTGCCTTCAGGTGACCTCTACATGCGTGATCTCTTCAAGCTATACAAATACGAGAACATGGTCTATCTGATGTCGCTCACAGGAGCTGAGGTACAAGGACATCTCGAGGAGAGCTATGACCGCTGGATATATACCATGACAAAGCCCTCCGACCCTCTGGTACGTATCGACGAAAAGAAGCGCGGTGGGCGATACCTTCCTCTCCAGAATCCATCCTTTAACTTCGATACCGCAGCGGGTATTAGTTACACGGTCGATGTCTCCAAGCCCCGTGGGGAGCGCATACATATCTCCGCCGTTGGCAAATCAGAAATCTTTCATCCAGATAGTATCTACCGCGTAGTTATGAATTCCTACCGGGGCAATGGTGGCGGTGGACTCTTGACACAGGGCGCGCACCTCACTCAAGAGCAGATTAAGAAACGACTCATAAAGTCCACAGACAAGGATCTGCGCTTCTTCCTCATGCACTTTCTCCAACAGCATGACCCCTACCAGCCTCATACGCTATCGCAGTGGTGCTTCATCCCCGAGGAATGGATGAAAGAAGCAATCCCGAGGGACAGTACCCTACTCTTTCAAAAGTAATCCTTTCTACATGAAAAACAATATCAGCCTACATAATAACACTTACTGCGTCATTATGGCAGGAGGTTTCGGTTCCCGTTTCTGGCCCATGAGTCGCTCGAAGACCCCAAAGCAGTTCCTCGATATCCTTGGCACAGGACACACAATGATCCAGGAGACAGCCTTCCGCTTCGAGGGCATAGCTCCGTCGCGGCAGTTCTATGTACTCACTGGAGAACAGTATGAAAATGAGATGCTGCGCCAGCTTCCCGCCCTACGCCCTCGTCAGATCCTTACCGAACCTATGGCACGCAACACTGCTCCTGCCATAGCCTACGCAGCGTATCTGATCTATAATAGTGACCCGAATGCTATCATGGTGGTCACGGCATCGGATCACTACATCGGTGATATAGATAAATTCAACGGCACGCTCCGACGCGCAATTGAATTCGTCCAAAGTCACGATGTCCTGCTCACGATCGGCATCACTCCCACCTATCCTGCCACAGGATATGGATACATAGAGGTAAATCCTACGACTGTCCGAGACGGTATCGCACCAGTACAGCGTTTTAAGGAGAAGCCCCAAATAGATGAGGCGGAGCGACTGCTCGCAGCAGGTAATCACTACTGGAACTCCGGCATGTTCGTTTGGAAAGCAAAGTGTATCATTGATGCTCTCGAGAAGTACCTTCCAGAGGTCGCTGTACACTTCGCCGAGATAGAGGAGTACGGCACCCCCATGGAGCACGATCTGGTCAATAAAGCCTTCACAGAGTGCCCTTCCATATCCATTGACTATGGGATAATGGAGAAAGCAGACAACGTCTACTGTATCGAAGGAGATTTCGAGTGGGACGACATCGGTACGTGGAAGAGCTTACAGAAACACCTCGATCGCACGGGACGAACAATAGGATTATTGCCCGACACCGAGGAGAAAAAACAGATCATGACGGATGGCTGCACCAATACATTCGTGCAGGTACAGAGTCCGAACAAGAAAGTAGTAGTAATAGGATTGGATGACTACTTGGTGGTAGATATGAATGACCTCCTCTTCATTGCTCCTAAGAATGATGAGGTCAGACTGCATGCCTACCTCGAGGAGTACGCCAAGAAGACAGGCATGCAATAGTTCTTCCTGGTCCCACTCAGTCGAGGGGTACAGAGACAACCTCTACATCCGTCATGCCATGTGATAGGTGGTACGTGAGCACGAGACTATCGGCATAGTCATCGCAGAGCGTACCACCTGCCGTTTGTGGAGCAAGCCATGATACTCGTAGCCCACCCTCCTGCAGCTCTGCTCCGCTATACAAATCACAGCATATCCACCGCTCAGCCACGGACAGGTGAGAAAGTCGGATATCCTCGCTGAACCGTCGCACACGCTGTGCATAGGCCTTGTATATCGTCTCTTTGGCACTCCACAGGAGTATCGGGGGGATACCACTCTCCTCCAATATCCTCCGCTCAGCCCGATGTGCATAGCGACTCAGTAGATGCGAAGCCTGCATAGCCTTATCCTCTACATCCACCCCCACGCATGTCCCACGCGGTGCCATAGCCACAGCCACAGCCGTCAAGCAGTGAGAGATAGAGACCTCTACCTCCGGATGCGATACCAGCACAGGTGCACCATCAGCTCTATGGTCCATGACCATAGGCGAACCCAGAACTTGCTGCAACAAGGTCTGTACCTGCTCCCTCTGCTGACCAAAAGGACGACGAACCTGCACATACACAGCCGGAGATACAGACATGGTGTGGCTATTGTCAATCTCCCTCATTCCCACTATCAGATCGCACGACATTTGGGCGAAAGAGAACCTTACTGATCCTACGACGACCCATCTCTATGACACGGAAACTATGACCCTCTACTATGATCTCCTCACCTACGGTAGGGAAGTCGCCCTTCACCTCCAGAAGCAATCCGCCCAGAGTCTCTGCTTCATCTGTCTCGTGTAGCACATCTTCGTAGTTATCCACCTTTACTTCGCGGAGAAAATCAAGGATAGAAATTTTTCCGTCAAATACGTACGAACCATCAGCTTGTTTGCGAAATAGCGGCGGTTCATCATCGTCGTATTCATCACTGATCTCCCCCACTATCTCCTCCAACAAATCCTCCATGGTCACCAGACCGCTGGTTCCGCCAAATTCGTCCACCACGATCGCCAAATGCTTATGCTCCTTCTGAAAATCCTCCAGCAAGTGGCTGACCTTTACCGTTTCGGGCACATACATCGCCTCACGCAGCAGCTTCGTCCACTCAAAGTCATCACCCTCATTGAGGTACGGAAGGAGGTCTTTGGCATACAGGATACCCCTGACATTATCTATACGATCTTCAAATACCGGGATGCGAGAGTATCCGTTCTCAATCACAAATCTTTTGACATCTGCATAGCTCTCTTCCATGTCCAGCGTAGCCATATCTATGCGTGGAGTCATCACCTCTGACACCACCCTACGGTGGAAGTGTATGATCTCATTGAGCACACCCTGCTCCCCTTCATCGTTGGTCGTCAGCTCGATTGCCTTGGATAACTCCTCGTGGTCTATCTCTTCCTCATTTCGCTGCAGAGGCTTGCTCACCCATGCACCGAGACGTACAAGGCTGCTCGTAACCGGACGCAGGAGACTCCCTATGCCGGTCAATACTCTGGCTCGACGACGAGAGACTCCTAAGGGGTCCTTTTGGGTCATTACCTTGGGGATAATCTCGCCGATCAGCAGGATAATAAATGTAGTACCTATCACCTGTATCAGAAAGCCCATGACAGGAGCGTTGCTGAAGTCAAAGACACTCTGTACCACATAGTCGGTGAGCATGATGACGGCGGTATTGACGAAATTATTGCACATCAGCAGTGTTCCCAGCAGATAGTCATGGTCGTGAAGGAGAGCGAGCACTCTCCTATCCCTGTCATCACCGCCACGGAGTTCCTCGATATGCGAGGGCGAAAGCGAAAAAAACGCTACCTCGGATCCCGAGATGTAGGAACTGAAGTAAAGGAAGATAGCAATCAGCACAAGTGCCACGATCGTACTCATCGTCAACGGATGCACGATGACACCTCCTGCGATACCTCCCAAAGCAAGTATATTCAAAGCAGTATATCCTATTTATTTAACTTAAACTCATCGTCCATCATCAGACCTATACCGTGCAATAATCCTTTCGACCTCCCCTTAGAAGGGTAGACCACTATCCCCCACATCGTGACTCAAGGTATCCAGATACTTCCCATAGGGGTTAGTGATCTCCTCGGGCT
>JBAKGE010000116.1:0-5471 GCA_037191085.1 Porphyromonadaceae bacterium
TGCAAATTATGTGAATTACCCATTATCATGTACTCGTATATGCCTCGCGTTTATGGCACACGGGGCAGTTATATTCGGCGACTCGTGTCAGGACGAGGATGAGCGTACTCTAAGTGTTGGTTTTGGGGTGAATACGACTGTACCCCGCCTGCTCCTCGTAGGGAACTATCGATGGCAAGGATGCAGATCCCCTGGAATACTTGAGAGAAAAGCTCTGGGTCGTCGATATGTCGACGACCCAGAGAAAAATCAGTACACGATAGGTAAGCGAGAGTACAAGCATTGCCACTCATGAATTCGTACTTTCCTCACGAGTATGGGTAAGGTGTTGAATGTTGGGGGATAGAGTATAATAGCAAAGTCCCTCTACTCATCTGCGGATGAGTAGAGGGACCCCGTTCTTTGTTTGGATAATTTGCCTATTCGGCGATCATGTGTAGCGAGTTACTTTTTTGCAGCTTTTGCTTCCTTGATCATCTTTGCACCGGGTACGATGAAAATCTCTACGCGGCGATTCTTCGCACGACCCTCTGGAGTCCCATTGTCAGCGACAGGCTGATCCGGACCTACACCCTGGGAGGTGATGCGCTTCATCATCACATTGTGTGAGACGAGGAAGTCTACGACACTCTTCGCACGGCGATCTGAGAGATCCATATTGTATGCGTGGCGACCAGTACTATCCGTATGACCGACAACACGGATATCAGTATCTGGGTTAGCGTTCATATTTTCGGCAAAGCGAGTCAGAGCTTCGCGCGATGCGGGGCTGAGGGTAGTTTTGTCTACACCGAAAAGAATACCGCTGTCGAACGTCACCTTGATAGCTTCACCGTTATTGACCGTCTCTACCGTAGCCTCCGGAACCTGAGCTTCGAGTTCTCTCTTCTGCCTGTCCATATGGTCTCCGATCACACCACCTGCTACCCCGCCGATGACGGCACCGATGATAGCACCCACACCGGCATTACCAGCAGTATTGCCGATGCCAGCTCCGATAGCTGCACCTGCGCCGGTACCGATACCGGCACCCTTAATGGTGTTATTGAGACCACAGCCACCGAGTACGATGGATAGCGATAGGGCTGCTGCCCCCATACCTACATAAAACTTTCTCATGATTTTTCTTTTTTCTTACTTTAGTTCAATTAATTTCGGGTGAAAAATGCCTCTCTCCGCCCATTCGACCCACCATACAACTCGCAACCGAGTAGTCAGTGACCGTCAATACAACAGCTGAGAGGGGGTAGATTGTTTTAGCTCTGAGTGTGAGTGGGAGCTTACTCTTCGTCCTCGTCGTCACCGCTGGTGATCATCAGCCATACGTTGATGAGTTCGATAGCGTCTTCTTTCGGTAAATCGAAGTCGAGGTCCTCATTGTCTTCTATTTCCGCCTCGAGGTAGTCGTAGAAGTCATCTGAATCAATCTCGATCTCGTCGCTGTCACTATCGTCTTCGCCAAGTTCTGTGATGTTCATGATATACTCATCCCAAATGTCAAAGATAGCCCATAGGCTGTCGTCAGAGAGTGCGGCGATATTAGCGTTCTCGGCAGTGTGCTCGCGCACCTGCATCATTAGCTCCTCATCGGAAAGCATAAATTCTTGTTCGTTCTGTTCCATAATCTTAATGTTTGTTTGTTGGAGAATAGGGTAGTTGTATGCTCGTGTATTCAATATTCTCGCTGTCCAAATATGGCGGTGCCGATGCGTACGTACGTAGCTCCGTACTTTAGCGCCAAGTCGTAGTCACTGCTCATACCGATAGAGAGCTCACAGAAATCCATATCGTCGGCGAAGAATTGCTGCTTGACATCACGAAAGAGATGCTGCATCGTCCGAAATTCTTTCTCGATCTGTACCTCGTCGTCAGTATACGTAGCCATTCCCATAAGTCCCACTATCTGCGAGTGTTTTAGCTCGGATGCTATGCCTGTCTGGAGCAACTGTATCAACTCTTCGGGGGTTAAACCCTGCTTTGTCTCCTCTTCGGCTATATGAACCTGTAGTAGGAGCCGAATCTTGGTTCCCGTACGCCCCTGGCGAATGGCTTGCTTCTCGATTTCGCGGATGAGTGCCATGGAGTCGACGCTATGGATCGTGTGGATGTAGGGGATAATGTACTTGACTTTATTGCGCTGGAGGGTACCTATCAGATGCCACTCAATGTCCGAAGGTAGCTGATCGACTTTGGACGCAAGTTCCTGAACGCGATTCTCACCAAAGATACGTTGACCAGCATCGTATGCGTCACGGATTCTACTTACGGAGTGAAACTTGGATACCGCCACCAGGCGAGTCCTCGGAGGAAGTGTCTGATAGATCGTATTCAGCCTGTCTGCTATACTTCCGTATGACATAATAATTTGACGTGATATGGAGTATACCGAATGCGGCTTACTTGACTTCGTAGGGAAATACGTCTACAATCAAGGTTTCTTGTATGGATGCTATCTCGTAGTCCTCAAGGCTGGTAGACATCCCTTTCTTCAAGTTGTCGAGTGCTTCGGGGAGGTCATCTGCCTGTATGAGCATCTGGACGTACTTTTTCTTCTCCACCCCTGCTTTCTCATCAAGTGAAATGAAACCTACCTTCGCCTTGTAGTAGCGTTGACTCTTTTGGTCAAGGAAGAGTTCTGCGTAGCGAACTTTCTTCACCGAATCCATGATGAAGGCACCACGCGTCTCCATGATCTCATTCATGCGAGCTTCCGCGTCTGTGAAGGTCTCTGCGTCTACGAGGTAAGACTCAGATACTTTCTTCATCTTACCTTCTGCGTTTATTTCCCTTTCGTATGTCAGTTTTGTTTCAAACCAGCTCATTGTTACTTGTCGTTTTTCTTTTTAATTTAATGTTGTGATGACTTTAATTATCTCAGCATACCTAGGGTGCATTCCCTCAGGGATTCGGAAAGAATGAACGCACGTAGTTTCTCTCCCCCGTCAAGGCTCGGTGATGCATCAGTGATGACCGAAATGCGCTCCTTCAGCCCATACCTGATGAGATCGCAAAGGGTTGTGTGTACACACACGTCTCCTGCTATGCCACAGACCATGATCTCTTCGGCGTCCTTGATAATGTCCGGACACGTGGTTTCGAAAGCACTGTATTCATCTTTGTCCACAGCCTTGCCTTTTTCGATGAAATGAATCTGGGCATGTGCGGATTTTTCTCTCAGTGCATCGAAGAGTGTAGGCAGTATAGCAGCCCCAGCACTATACCTTTCACAGTGGATGGGCCATGGACCTCCCTGCGAGACGAAGCTCGTGTGACCGATAGGATGACAGTCCATAGTGACGATCACGTGGTCGCAGGGGATGTGGTGTAGGTGAGCCGCCAACAGTGTCAGCTGCTCTTCGGCCCCCGCAACGGGAAGTGTTCCTGTGACGAAGTCATTCTGGGGATCGATGATGAGTAGTGTTTTCATTTCTTTCGGATTTGCTTCTTAGCTACAAGGTGATTGTATAACGGCATCGCGTACATTTCTAATAGCTTACGTGTCATTCCTTCCCTGTCCTTTGTCTTGGATTGAGCCTTGTCTATTTGATCTTCCAGATACAGCTCGAACAGTAAGCGTTCACGCCTACTGTACATGGACGTGAAGTCTTGTACGTGGTACAAGAGGTCGTAGGCGATATAGTTATTGGGGTAAAGACGATATTGTAAGAATATCTGTTCGTCAATGTATTCAGCGATGATCTCAAGTTTTTTCTGCTTGCTCTCGATGCCTTTGATGTGTTGCATCTGGTCTAACGATAGCGGCTGTCCGAAAGTCATGTGTACCCGACCTTTCTGCCCCGTGATCCCGGTCTTCATGCTAACGTAGTCCTCCATAGTATCCTTCTTGTAATCGGGGTTAAGCTCCTTGGCTAAGAGCTCTGCTGCCTTGAGATAATCGCAAGGATCATACTCGTACGTTATGGACATTGGGACGATATTCAGCCCTATGAGAGCTTCAATAGGATCTTTAGTGCCTTCTGCGCTCATCGTGAGCATTTTGAGGAGAGCGGGCTGAGTACGGTCGTCAGAGTTCTTGGCTCTCCCTTCACGCTGAGCGATCCATACCGATCCCTCGCCATTGGTGATAGAGGTGCGTATATAGTGGGAGAGTCGGAGGGATTCCTCCAGCATCTCTCGGATCGAGGGCTTGCGTTTGACGATGAAAGCATCGCATAGGCGTACCAGAGTTTTTATCCATGGACGAAGAAGGAGATTGTCGCCGATGGCGATGCGAGGAGGAAACATCCCAGCATTGGCGCACTCGATATTCAGAAATGCAGAATCCAGTATGATATCTCTGTGATTGGAGATGAAGAGGTACTTAGTCTGCCCACTTAGATCTAAATTGCTCTTGCCCGATGAAGTGATAGAAAAGGTAGTTTGTGTGACCAACTTCGCTAGCACAACTTTGGCGACCTTGAGTTTAAAGTCAACTACATTATCGAAACTTCCAAGGAAAGCATTCCTCTGGTCAGGAGTAAGATCAGCGAATACCTGCTCCAAGATTGGCTGCACTTCCGGATCACAGAGCAACTCCTGGATCATTCCTTTTACTTCGGAATCAATAGCAGGACGGATGCTCTCGAAGTATTCGTCGGTAGTGGATGAATATATGGACATATAGCTGTTATCTGACATAAGTTATGAGTGACGATACTAAGCGTTTGTTTTGCTCCTAAAGGTACCTAATTATTTCTTACTTTTCGACCATTGGTACTCTATTATTCCCTGTAGCATACTACCGATCTGAAGTCCTGCAGCGCGTACTTGCTGGGGGATGAAGCTGGTATCTGTCATGCCGGGAGTCGTATTCACCTCCAGAAGAATGGGTAAGTCCTCTTCTATGATATAGTCTACTCGGATGATCCCCTCTGCATTGAGATACCCATAGATGTTGCGGGTCAGATTTTGTATCCTTAGGGTCATATCGTGACCGATGCGAGCAGGTGTGATTTCCTCCACAGCGCCATTGTACTTAGCGTCATAGTCGAAAAAATCATTCTTTGGTACCACTTCCGTCACAGGCAACGTCTTGATCCCTTCTGCATCTCGATAGGCACCACAAGTCACTTCGGTGCCTGTGATCAGGCGTTCTATGATGACTTGTTCTCCTGCCTTAAATGCTTGCTCTATTGCCTGAGGAAGCTGTTCTGCTGATGTGACCTTCGTTGTGGCGATGCTGGATCCACCTACATTGGGCTTCACAAATGCCGGGAGGATATTCTGCCCGATAATCTCGTCAATGCTGTACTTTTCGCCCCTTTTCAGTAGGATGCTGCGAGCGGTCTCCACACCGAAAGCACTGAGATAATGGTTGCAGAAAAACTTGTTGAATGTCAAAGCCCCAACCAGTGTGGGACAGCAGGAGTAGGGGATGTCCAGCATATCCAGATAGCCTGTCAATAGTCCGTCCTCCCCGGGAGTACCGTGCACCGTGATGTAGGCGTAGTCAAGGAGTACCTGCTCCCGTC
>JBAKGE010000027.1:0-23268 GCA_037191085.1 Porphyromonadaceae bacterium
TGCCATACCACATTCGTTCAGGATAACGTGTCGCGTTCGACCTACGGTGTAGTGAGAGGTCTACACTTCCAGAGGGGAGAGCATGCTCAGGCGAAGCTGGTTGGTGTACTTGTGGGGAGAGTGTGGGACGTAGCGGTAGATCTGCGCCCCGAATCACCGACGTACGGTAAATACCATGCGGTTGAGCTGACGGGGGAAAACCACCGACAGTTCTTCATTCCCAGAGGGTTCGCTCATGGCTTCTCGGTACTCAGTGAGACGGCGATCTTTCAATACAAGTGTGACAATTACTACAACGAGCAGTCCGAGGGCGGGATACTGTGGAATGATCCCACTCTCAGCATAGACTGGCATATCCCCGATGCGGATGTCGTCCTCTCCGAGAAGGATAAAATCCATCCTTTATTTGGCTATAACTAGTACTTTTTAGCGAGAAAGATAACTTACTAGGAACATTACAATCCCCTTTTTGACTCCCATGGAAACGATAAAAACCATATATAAGATAGGTAATGGTCCGTCCAGTAGCCACACCATGGCTCCTAAGCGTGCCGCCGAGATGTTTGCATCACGTTTCGGCAGTAGCACTCCTGCATCGTTTCGGGTGACGCTCTATGGCTCTCTCGCTGCCACAGGCAAAGGTCACATGACCGATGTAGCCATCATTGATGTGCTACGACCTATTGCTCCGACAGAGATCGTCTGGGAGCCAAAGATTGTCCCCTCCTTCCACACGAACGGGATGCTATACGAAGCTCTGGACGCAGAAGGCAGTGTGATCGACTCGTGGACGGTCTATAGCATAGGTGGTGGTTCGCTGGCCAATGAGATATTCGACGAGAGTCGAACAGAACATATATATCCACACAATACGATCACGGATATCCTGCTGTATTGCTACACGAATCATATCAGTTTCTGGGAGTACGTGGAGCACTTCGAGGGACAGACAGTGTGGGATCATCTCGTGACGGTGTGGGACGTGATGAAGGCAGCTATCCGCCGTGGTCTCGAGACCGATGGAATCATCCCGGGTGGACTCAACCTAAGGAGGAAAGCGAGTGAGTACCTCGTGCGCGCGAAAGGGTTCAGTAACAACGTGAAATCGCGTGGGCTTGTCTATGCTTATGCACTTGCTGTAGCAGAGGAGAATGCCTGTGGCGGTGTCGTTTGTACGGCTCCCACCTGTGGGTCGTGTGGCGTGATACCTGCAGTCCTCTACCACCTGCACAATTCGCGTGAATTTCCCGACAAGATGATACTTCGAGCCCTGGCTACAGCTGGTTTATTTGGCAACGTGGCTCGTACTAATGCCTCCATATCCGGAGCGGAGGTTGGGTGCCAAGGGGAAGTCGGTGTGGCCTGCTCTATGGCTGCAGCTGCAGCCAATCAGCTGTTCGGCGGAAGCCTCAATCAGATCGAGTATGCGGCAGAAATGGGACTCGAACACCACCTCGGACTGACATGTGATCCGGTGTGTGGACTTGTACAGATACCATGTATGGAGCGAAATGCTTTCGCCGCTGCACGTGCACTCGACTCCAATATTTACTCTACGTTCTCCGATGGATTTCATCGGGTGTCCTTCGATGAGGTGATAGACGTAATGCGCCAAACAGGACACGACCTCCCCAGCCTCTACAAAGAGACCTCTGAGGGGGGACTTGCCACACGCATGACACGTCCGGTCGGATACTAAACACTTTCGGTAGAGGCTCCTATCTGGGAGTGTCTCCAAAAAGCTCCGGGTTATCGCTTCACCGACGACCCAGAGCTTTCTTTTTCTTTCTCTGGGACATCGTTTTGTCGATGACCCAGAGGTTTCTTGAGGGGGAACACACATGTCCCGAATTAATACTCGGGGAAGTTTCACACGGATGATGTGACGTATTCGTCAAAAATCATCGCATCAATATATTAGACTTGACAGGCTAAACGGGATACTCCCAATCCCATAGCTCTTATTTTTAACTTCCCATTTCTCGAAATTGAAACCTAACAGTAAAACGAAACGAGGAGATGCTGTTTTTATCCACAGCATCTCCCCGCTATTTGGTTGAGATTATTTCTGATTTAGATCACTCCCTGTTCGAGCATAGCCTGAGCAACCTTCATGAAGCCTGCGATATTAGCCCCCTTCACGTAGTCTACGGAGCCATCAGGCTGGGTACCGAACTTCACGCACTGCTCATGAATGCTTTCCATGATCCAGTGGAGCTTAGAGTTCACTTCTTCCGGTGACCAGCTGATGTGAGCAGCATTCTGAGTCATTTCGAGACCAGAGGTAGCTACACCCCCAGCGTTGACTGCCTTACCGGGAGCGAAGAGAATTCCATTTTTCTGGAAGTAGTGGATCGCACCAGGCTGACAACCCATGTTGGACACTTCGCAGCATACAGTACAGCCATTAGCCTTGAGTTCCTTTGCATCTTCTTCACTAAGTTCGTTTTGGAACGCACATGGCAGAGCAAGGTCACATGGGATGCTCCATGCCTTTTTGCCTGCGGTGAACTGTGCCTTGTCCGGGAACTTGGTCGCCATGTCTTCCACTTTATTGCGGTTGGAAGAGCGCATGTCGAGCATGTAATCAATCATTTCGCTAGTGATACCGTCAGGGATGTGGCATACGCCGTCAGGACCAGAGATAGCTACGACCTTAGCACCGAGTTCGGTAGCCTTCTGAGCAGCACCCCAAGCTACGTTACCAAAGCCAGAGACAGCAACCTTCATACCCTTGATGTCCTTACCAGCCTTTTTGAGGAGGTGTTCGGTGAAGTAGAGTGCGCCGTAACCAGTAGCCTCCGGACGGAAGATCGATCCACCCCATGTTAGCCCCTTGCCGGTGAGAACCCCCGTGTGGTACTCACGTCTAATCTTCTGGTACATACCGTTCATGTAGCCGATTTCGCGACCACCTACCCCTACGTCACCAGCAGGGATGTCCTGATCCGGACCGATGCAGTGCTCAAGCTCAAGCATGAATGCGTGACAGAAACGCATGATTTCGGCATCAGACTTGCCCACGGGGTCGAAGTCGGAACCACCCTTGCCACCACCCATAGGGAGTGTGGTAAGTGCGTTCTTGAATGTCTGTTCAAAACCAAGGAACTTCAGCATCGAGGGAGTCACAGCCTTGTGAAAACGGAGACCGCCCTTGTATGGACCTATCGCGCTATTAAACTGTACACGGTAACCGTTGTTGACCTGAATTTCACCCTTATCATCCACCCATGTCACACGGAATGTGAAGATACGGTCAGGCTCTACCATACGCTCGATGATCTTGTTCTTTTCGAACTCGGGGTGCTGATTGTAAACCTCCTCGATAGATGCGAGGACCTCTTCGACTGCCTGAAGGAATTCGGTTTCACCAGGGTGCTTAGCTTCAAGTTGAGCAAGGATTTTCTTAGCTTCCATAAAAAGTTAGAACTAAAGTGTTTTATTGTATTATGATAATAATATAAGTGTAGTTTCCGCAAATAGTAATGAGCGATTCGGGATTGAACGCTCGCTTTTTTGTTCCTTAGTACCGCACAAATGTAGGTATAAAAAACAACTTTACAATGTTTTCGGGAAATTATTTTTCCTTATTCCTGCTTTTATTAGCTATAAGGGTATTGCACAGGATGACGGTATTGCGAAGATAGGCGTACTCGTCCATGAATGCAGGCGTCAGTAGGTCTCTCCGACTTAGATCATCAATAGCACTGCAGGTGAAGAAGGAACCGTGGGGAAATGCGGCAGTGTACAGAGACTTATCCTCTACGTTGAGGACGTAGAGGTGGACAATCCGGGAGGGGAGGTCGCGTTCATCACCGTCGATCTGATACTTGAGGAGGAACTTGGGCTTTTCAGACACAAGAGACAGGGAAGAGCCCATCAGGCACTCAATGGCTTGCTCCTTCGTCTCACGACGGTGGAGTGTGGCGAATAGGGGATGCTCGTAATGCGCATCCTTGATCTTTGAGGGGATGAGAAAGACACTATTACTATGGATAATAGCGATCCTGACAACCTCGGACTGTGTGTCACGGACTCCGAAGTGTAACAAGTGCTTAATGCTATCCAGTAGTACCGCGACAACCGTAAGTATGGCCATCGCAATTATTATCCACATCGTTACATTCATAGGCCGGGAGGGATAATACTAAGCCCGTCCAGGTCTGTGAATATTTCCGACGGTACCACGTTCATTGCGTAGGCAGCGGGAAGAGCTTTGCTCTCGTCCCTACTCTTTTGAGAAAGAGTTATGACCTCCTGCAAGCGCCGACGCTTGTCGGCTCCAAGAATGTGAAAGAAAACAATGGGAGATGCTTCTATACCTTTGTACGATAGCGCTACTCGCTCAATTCCATTAGTGGGGTGGACACTGGCGATGTAGGATTTCGGCAAGTCAAAAAGTTCCTGACCTGGGAAAAGTGATGAGGTGTGACCATCAGAGCCCATGCCTAAAATAACAATATCTATACCCCTATACTCCTTATCGTATGCTTGGGCACGCTCCGCTGTCGATGCCCCAGAATCATAGCTAATCGGATGCAGTAGATGAGAGGGGTAGTTTACGGGGGTGAAGAACTGTCGGTAGGCATTGCCATAGTTACTATCCAATGATTCAGCAGATACCATACGCTCGTCTACCCACCAGAAGTGAATCCCTCTACGGATAATCTCCTCAGGGATCTCTGACCAGTAGCGAAAGAGACTCTCCGGGGTAGAGCCTCCGCTTAGGGCAACTCGTATCGGACGGGACGAGACATCAGCAATGTCAAAGATCCGCTTAGTAAGCGCAACTGCCACTTCCCTTGGGTTATTGTCTCGATTTATCTTCTGTATCATAGCTCACAGTAGAGATCCGTATCCGTAAGGTTCTTGCATGGATTAGTCCAGCTTTCTCCTTCTCCCAGCAACTGCTCTGCCTCCCGTGGTCCCCATGTACGAGCTGGGTAACCATGGAGAGGTATGTCGTCGTCCTCCTGCCATGCTTGTATCACAGGGTCAAAGTAGTGCCAGGATGCTTCGACAGCATCACTCCGCGTGAAGAGAGTGGGGTCACCTGACATACAGTCGTCCAACAGCCGTGAGTACGCATCCTCAGTAGGGACACCGCCAAGTTTCTCATAGGTAAAGTCCATGGACACCTGCTTGACGTCAAATCCACCACCAGGTGTTTTCATGCCGAACTTGAGTGCAGTCCCTTCGTTGGGAGAAATGCGGATCGTCAGTACATTAGATACGCTACCGCCGTCTTGACTACCAAAGATACTGTGCGGTGCGTGCTTGAAGTGTATCACAATCTCAGTTACCTTTGTCGGCATCTGTTTGCCAGTACGAATGTAAAAGGGAACCCCACTCCATCGCCAATTGTTGACATTGACTTTCATGGCTACAAACGTCTCTGTACGACTATTAGGATCCACTTTATCCTCAGCCCGGTAGGCGTTGAACACCTTATTAGTCCCCAATTCACTCGCCATGTACTGTCCCCTGATTACATTACGCCGTATCTCTTCGTGAGTCAGAGGTTGAAGAGCTTGATAGACCTTCACGACCTCGTTTCGGAATGCATTTGAGTTGAATGCACTCGGTGGTTCCATTGCTATCAAGGCCAAAAGTTGCGCCAGATGATTCTGTACCATGTCACGCATTGCTCCTGACTGATCATAGTACCCACCACGGGTCTCTATACCAAGATTCTCCACAGCGGTGATCTCTACTCGATCAATATAGTTTCGGTTCCACAGTGGCTCAAATATTCCGTTAGCAAAGCGTAGAGCCAATATATTTTGTGCCGTCTCCTTCCCCAAGTAGTGGTCAATACGAAAGAGTTGATCCTCCTCGAATGCGTCGTTATATATCCTGTTCAGTTCACGAGCACTCTGCAGATTATATCCGAAAGGCTTCTCTATCACTATCCGTCGTATATTTTTCTTGCCATGTGCCTCTCCTTCATTAAGTCCTACGTGTTGTAGGTGTTTGGGAATAACGCCGTATAGCTCCGGGGGAGTCGCAAGGTAGAATATGTAGTTATTGGGGTTGCCGATTTCGTTGTCCACGTCGGAGAGATACGACTTCAGGTCCTGGTACTCACTCTGCTTCGCGGGGTCAATGGCATAGTATCTCAAGTGATCCACAAACTCCCGTGCTCTCTCCTCATCATACTCCTCCCGTGGCAGGAAAGTCCGCATCCTCGCAGCGATGCGATCGCGGTAACTCTCGTCCGTGTGATGCGTACGTGAAGCTCCAATGATGACAAAGCGCTCTGGCATCTTTCCTTTTCGGTACAGCTGGTACAGAGAGGGCATTAACTTCCGACTCGTGAGATCACCTGATCCGCCGAATATAATCAACACCAGTGCATCCGGCTTGAGGGGACCGTCGCTTCTGTTTGGTGCCCCTATTGCATGTATATTGTCCATCTCTTTCATCCTCCTTTAGACGCTGTACACAGTACTTGAGACATTACCACCGAGGTCGGCCCAGTCCTCATGGAAGTGCTCACCTCTCGCTCTATCCTTTCGCTCGAATGTATGTGCTCCGAAGTAGTCACGCTGTGCCTGAAGCATGTTTGCGGAACCATTCCCCGTAGTCAGGCTATGGAAGTAATTCAGCGCCGAACTGATAGCAGGGATCGGTAGCCCACTCAACGTCGCCACTGACACCACCTCTCTCCAGCCCGACAAAGACTCCAGTATTTCCTTGCTGAAATACTCGTCAAAAAGCAGGTGCTGTAGTTCCGAATTGGTGGTGTAAGCCTCGGCGATCTTATTCAGGAAGCTACTTCTAATGATACAGCCCGCACGCCATAGCTTGGCTATGGCAACGAGATCAAGATTCCAGTTGCGCTGGGTACTAGCCGCACCGATAACCTGGAATCCCTGTGCATAGCTTACGAGCTTAGCGGCATAGAGAGCTTGCTCAATCTTGTCCACAGCATTCGAGGAGAAGGACACCGGTAGCAAGTGTGCACCGAACCGTGCCTGTGCCTGCATGCGCAAATCCTTGAGAGCTGACAAACTACGCTCGTACACAGCAGTCGCTATAAGATTGAGGGGAATACCGTATTCAAGTGAATTGATCACTGTCCACTTACCTGTTCCTTTCTGTCCGGCGGCATCCAGTACTTTATCTATGAGATAACCCTCTCCCTCAGGATCCTTGCGTCTGAGGATCTCAGATGTAATCTGCACCAGATAGCTATCCAACTTGCCGTGGTTCCACTCCTCAAATATGTCCGCCATATGCTCATTGTCGTACCCAAGGGTATTCTTCATCATGAAATATGCTTCGCTAATCAGTTGCATATCACCGTACTCAATACCATTATGTATCATCTTGACGAAGTGTCCACTACCACCACCACCTACCCAGTAGCAGCATGGCTCACCATCTGGAGCCTTAGCAGCTATCTTCTGCAGTATCGGCAAAACCTCATTCTTGGCTTCCACGGCACCACCGGGCATGATCGAGGGACCGTTGAGTGCCCCCTCCTCGCCGCCACTTACTCCAGAACCCACGAAGTAAATCCCGCGTGAATATAGCTCATGCACACGGCGTTCGGTATCCTCGTACTGGGAGTTTCCTCCGTCGATTATGATATCACCGTCCTCGAGTAATGGTATCAACTGCGCTATTACTGCATCTACAGGAGCACCGGCCTTCACCATAAGCATAATCTTGCGAGGTCTCTCTATCGATGCCACGAAGCCCTTCAGCTCCTTAAATCCCCTGAAGTTCTTGCCTGCCGCAGGTCCGCTGATAAATTGATCCACTACCGTCTCCGTGCGATTGTATACAGATACACGATAACCATTACGCTCCATATTAAGCGCCAAATTCTGCCCCATGACAGCCAAGCCAATAAGCCCGATATTAGATAGTTCCATTTTTGATGTATTCATTATTTTCAGGGATATAATCACTCACCTACCCGGTCGAAGACTACTGCGGCACTTCTTGCTCCGCTTGTTTTCGACCAGTTTTTGTTTCTATAACACATACAGCAGCCATATAGTTTACCATACACCCGAAATATTTTTCGGAAATATCCAACTATCAGAAATATTGATCCTGCAAACATAAGTGAATATTTTAAGCTATATTTGCCAGTAGACAGTGGAGGCGCACCACCGGCTGAGTACATAGACTCAGGTTAAGATATCCGCTTATAAACAATTACGAATAAAGCACATCTAACGAAGGCAATCATGAGCATGAAGAAGAACATCTTACGCACAGCTCTCCTCGGCACTCTTACCGCATGTGGTATCGGTATCCGGGCACAAGCACAGGAAATGGACTGGAAGATCAATTTCGATTACCTATTAGACAACACAGCATTTCCCAATTCTAACTACGCAGGATCGCGTACACTGCACGCGACCATGATACGCCCTATCGTGGGACTCAAGTGGGCTGATCGGCATGCAGTCTATGGGGGTGTCCATCTCAAAAAGATCCCCGGTACTGAGAAAATAATAGACAGAGCAGAACTCACCCTCTACTACGATTATAATTCGAGCAAGGTACACTTCCGTGCAGGGGTATTCCCCAGAGCAGAAGTTCTGCCTCAGTATTGGACCCAGTTTTATAGTTCAGGTTACCGATCGTTCAACTATCCGCAGATGCATGGTTACTTCCTGCAGATAGGTCAGCAGAGTGGTTCGTTCATCAATACATGGTTGGACTGGAAGGGGTATTCATCAGCCACCCGTCGTGGGAGTTTCCTCATCGGGGCATCGGGTCAGTATAAGAACGGACTCTTCTTTGCCGACTTCCAGTCCTATCTCCACGGTGTGGGCAAAACTTCGCCTGCTGATGTCGGTAATGCAACTGTCCAAAATCACTGGTTATTGCAGTCTACGGCTGGTGTATCGTTCAACCGTGCTGACAGCTTCAATGGTCTCGTAGCTGTGGGTATAATGGCGGGACATGAATGTGACAAAGCTACGGACAGACACTATACTCCTGTGGGCTTTGTGGGGCGTGTCAACCTCGAATATTGGGGAATAGGTACACGTAATCTCACCTATGTCGGTAAACCTCAGATGAACATGTACTGGGATTTTGGTGCCGAGCTGTATCTGGCAACTCCATTTTACAGAGGAAACTTCTACCACCGCAATGATCTGTACATCAACCTTCTTCAGTCTAATAATATCAAGGCCGAACTGGCATCGATGCATCACTTCTCGGAGGGGAGAGTACACTTCCAGCAGGCTATCACACTTAGGGTAAATCTGGACAAGAATAGCTCCAAGAAACCGTGGTCAAATAAGTTCCTTTTTCCGTGGAAGAGAATATTTGAATAATAACAGAAATAGACAGTAGGTGCATGGTAGTTTGAAATATTTTCACTACATTTGCATCTACAATTGCGGTAGTAGCTCAGTTGGCAGAGCGTCGGCTTCCCAAGCCGAAGGTCACGAGTTCGACCCTCGCCTACCGCTCGATGTGTAATGGAAAGAGGTCTGATCAATAATGTGTTGGTCAGACCTCTTGTCGTACACAACAACTTCATTACACAGGGTACCACGTATCGGAGTAACATAATAGCACCGCAATAGTATGTGACAGACGCTCCTGAGACAGTCTTAGAGGTTGTGAGAAAAAGCTCTGGGTCGTCGCTGAGGTAACGACCCAGAGCTTTCATTCGAGACCTCTGGGATATCAACGAAGCGATGACCCAGAGAAAAATAAGCACATATTCAGCCCCCTCCAATATGCTATACCGGAGAGTGTTGTGATCTCCTCATAGAATATAGGGTGTAGGATCAGAGATTTCTATCGTCCGGATAGAGGAGGTACTTACGTCGTAGGACTCTGAAGTTCTCCAGATCCTCATGCCAAGTGGCTCTGATTTTCTCCGCGGACCATCCGTTTTGAATCTGGTGCCTAAGCTCCCCATTACCGGCAAGGAGATTGAACGTCGCAGGTCGATCGATAAACCGTACACTGCTCTTTCTGCTGATACGTGCAGCACGGATGATAATGTCGAGGTTAATGCCGAGCTCAAAGTCGTCTGCTGTCAGTGATGGTCCATAGCACTTCTGTCCCTTGTGTTTGGGGGCTGTGGCTCCTATCATGCTCACGGGTGTGAATGTATGTCTCCCGAGACGTTTATCCGGATATCCGATCTGCTCGAATGGTGCATCTGTACCACGTCCCACACTCCACGTGGTGGCTTCGAAGTAGCATAGTGTAGGATACATGCGAATGGATGCGGCACTGCGAAGATTAGGACTCGGTGGTATCGGCAGGTCGTAAGTCTGTCCGTGCACCCAACCTTGGGTAGTGACGACAGTGAGGGCAGGATCTCCCGTGGTCTCTAGCCACCTCTCTCCCACCAGCATCTGGGCGATTTCTCCCATGGTCATACCATGAACAGCGGGAATAGGCAGTAGACTGATGAAGGATTTATATTTCTTATCCTTGAGCACCGGGCCGTCGACAGTGTCGTGAGGATTGGGGCGGTCAAGGACGATGACAGGTATACCTGCATCGGCACATGCCTCCATGACGTACTTGAGAGTACTGATGTAGGTGTAGAAGCGTACGCCCACATCCTGCAGGTCAAATAGCATAACCTCTATGCCTGATAGATGAGTAGGAGTTGGCTTTTTATTACGTCCGTAGAGGGATATAATCGGCAGACCGGTTCGTCTATCGTGCCCGGATCGAACGGTAGCTCCGGCATCAGCATCTCCTCTGAATCCATGCTCGGGGGAGTATAATTTGGCTACCCGTACACCACATGCGATAAGCGTATCCAGCAGGTGGGTGTGCTGTTTATCTGAAAGGATAGAGGTCTGATTCCCCGTAATCCCTACCCGTCTCTGTCCCACAAGTCCGGTGATCAAATCAATGCGATCAGCACCGACAAGTACACTCTGTGCGTGTGCAGAGCAGCAGGCTATCAGCAGACAGACAAAGATAAGAAGTGAGCGGAGGCGCGTAACTTGATTCATAATCGTCACAGAACTGGACATGGGAGGAAGCGTAGAAATAGGCCGACTTAGTGTGATAGACGTAGAATCAGGACTTCGAATGGAGCTATCGTAATCTCCGCATTGCCGTGCATGCTGAGAGTAAGCTGATCTTCGGTCATATCGTACTGTACGAAGAGACGCTTATCCTCCGTAGTGGTGGATGCTGTCGGGTGAAAGCGTACGATATCAGCGTGCCTATGACCCATCTTGTTTCCCCTGACTTTTAGCCTATAAGTGAGAGGATGGCGAGTGGTATTGGCGGCTTTGAGATAGTAGTAGTCTCCTCTTTCATCAGAGGTGAGCGAGTAGATGAGACCAGTATCGCCGATATGCTCGTGAGGGATGTGGCGGAGGTGTTTGCCTCGCCAAGAGGTAAAGACTCTGATGAAGTCAAAGAAAGTTGTCGGCTTATACTCTGCCCCTCGGACATATATCATAGGCACATCTGATGGGTTCTCCGAGAGGAACGGAGTGATGGAGATACCTCGTATCATCTGACTATTTCGCTCTGCATCAATGAGGGTAGCCGCCTTTAGGATGAAGAGGGGATGATAGGAGGTCGGATCTGACTCAGCGTCGAAGTGTACTTCCCCGAGCATGATAGGCTCTGGAGATTGCTCGGGCTGATGGTAGATGTGGGGAATGTAGTGTCGTAGGTCGGGGGAGGTGACGACAGGGATTTGGTAGTCTACAACGTGATCGTTGAACTTACGATCATTTTGGATGAGTGAACCTGCAGCCGTGAGTGAGGCTTTGAGGTTTCTTGCCTTTGCTTCTTGGGCAATGACTGTAAATCTCCGTTCGTACTCCGATCCAGTGATACCGTAACCAAGCTGGAGAATCAGGCTGTCATGCCCATGACTATTGACCACACCGAAGAGTCGCTCTATGCGCTTGGGGAGGAGGGCAATGTCTTCTGTGCGCTGCATCGCTTTTTGGTCAGTAAAACCACTATTGTCCACGAGGATAGGAATGGACCTGAGCTGATGTGCAAGGGCCATGAATTGATCAATACCGAAGTCTCCCGTCATCTCTCCCTGCTCCAGAGTCCATAGTGGCCATTGTTCGGGGGCGAGTCGCTCTACACTGTCCCTCCACCATACAGGGTAAGTGCCGGGGTAGTATCCATTGGCAGTACGACCAGAGGGAAAACGAATAAAGCCTGGGGACAAACGACTGAGGATGCTCCGCAATTGATCCGGCACGCTCACGGACCCCGTGAGTCTGACATTGTCTACTGATAGTATAGTGTGAGGGCTGCGTTGAGGTACAAGAGAGACATCATCAGTGATAGTAGGGGCGAGTGCTTGGATGACGAGGTAGGCAGAATCAGCATCCTCCTCCACCGTCAAATGCCCCGTGACCTTACGCCACCCTTCACGGGGAGATGCCCGAAAGACGGAGGAGACAGCTTGGGCACCGCCGGACATCAGGAAGGCTTCAATACCGCCACCATTGCCCGATAGTTCGAATGAGAGACTATACGTTTCTCCGGATCTGACCGGCAGAGTATATACGCTCTGCCTAATGGAGCATGGAACAGTATCCGATAGGGAGGGACAGAAGGTGATATGCCCGGAGTGCTCCACACCTGTACCTTGATATTGCACAGAATTGGATGACTTCTCCCAGCCATGAAGTATCGCAGGTGCCGGATAGAAGCAGGTATAGCCGTTAGGGGTAGTGATCGTACGCTGATCAGTATTGTAGGCACATAGCTCCGGGACGTGAGCGAGGTCAAAGGAACCATTGAGGACGAGATTGTCACTCAGGAGATCCCGACCTGTAGCACCGGTATTGTTGAGGGTAACACCGATGGGCATTAGCACCTTTTCGACCAGAGGGAGGTCTCCGTTGATCTCTATGTCTCCGACTGCAGGCGTACGCGAATAGCATCCCGTAAGCACGATACTCACAAGAGCTATGATAGGAAATACAACCGAATAGTGTGGATAGAGCACTGTATCAGTGGAGGTGGTTGGGACAAGATGAAGTCATAGGTTTGGCCGCTACACCCCCTACCGATCTCAGGGAACGTGGTTTTGCGAGCTTGGGTTTCCCCGGGATAGAGAAGCTATAGTAGAGCACGTGACGAAGACGCTTAAGCTGATCTTTGGTCAAACGATCGCTCCACGATATCTCGTAGTCCATGATATTAGTTGAGGTAAAAGCAATACCTGAGCAGTTGGTTCGCCTTCGTAAGCCTTCGTAGCTACTGTACGGAGAGACTGTATTGATGGGCAGACGAGTTCTGTCATATCTGATACGATTGTACGTGTGAGTATCTTCGCAGTAGTCCGAATCAATACACTCGTCAACCATGGCTATAGAGACTCCATCACTCCCCACCGACTCCGAAAAGACATGGCGGAGCCCGAGAGCGTGACCTAACTCATGTGCCAGAGTGTAGTACACGACATCCGGTCCGTGATAGAGCGCATTCTTGCCATAGACAACCATGGGTTCAAACATCTTTGAATTAAGGGCAATGCAATGATTGTAGTTCGAGTAGTGAGCCACACTTTGGTCCACTGTCCCCAATCCCTCCAGTGCATACTCGGACGGGAGTTGAGGGAAATGTGCAATCCCGAGGGTCATACTTGTAGCACTCTCCGACTTGAAAGGGAAGATGAAAACATTAATGTACTGATTGATCGGGAAAGCCATGGAATTATACTTTCCCCCCTCGATGTCTCCCATGACAACTTTCGGGTCAAGTTCTTTTTCTTCTATGGCATATCTCTTAATGCCTATAGGGGAGAGTTTATTGCCGCCCTCGTCTTTTGTCGCCAAGACGAACTTGACATGAGCATTGACGTAGTTCCCCCTGTCCTTTTCATAATTATTGCGTTCTATGGTCTGTGTAGGCAGTTCGGGATCACCTCGATATATGCGATTTACCTTCTCCAATATTGCCTGCAGTTGAGCGCTACTAATCGGTACAAACTTTGGGTACTCATCACCCTCCCTATCCTGATCTATCAGTCTCTGCTGTTCGCTTTCATTGTAGAGGACATGAAAGATCACTGGCAGCTCATACACATAGGCATCCTTATCTGCATCGCCGTACAGCTGGTGAATCGTTATGGTAGATTCCCGATCCGACGTGCTGACCTTCAGATACCCTGTGCGTTCTTGGTTTAAAAAGTTAGGCTCTACACTTATCGTAATACGTGTCCGACCGGATGCTTCATCCATATTGGTAGATATCCATTTATCCTGTGGCGTGAGCTTGAAGTCCTCGGCAGCAGATATCAATACTTTGAGCGTATCTCCGGAGGATGAGACATTCGCAAACTCTGTTTTATCCACAGTCAGTTCACCTATACTCTCATGTTTATTGCACGCGGAGATTATAAATAGCATGGATGCCACCATTCCTATCAGTGACCACAATGTACTCCGTGATTTCATCCCGATTACCCCTCCCTTATCTGTAGTTAAAAACATCACTTACTTGCCTCCTCCAGTATTGCACGTATGAGGGACGGTGTGGCGATTCCATTCTCTCCGAGGGAGTAGCCTCTTCTCTCAAACCGACCCGCTACCTCCTCTGCTACACTGGAGGGAATGCCCGCTTCGCTCAGCGAAGCATGCAGACCCAGGCGGTGGATAAAGTCCTCAATGCGAATCACAGTAGCATCATATGCATCATCCTTGTCCGTCCCTCGAATGCCGAATACACGCTCACCCAGCTGTAACACCTTGCCCATCTTGTACTCTCGCATGATACGGAGCATGGAGGGTAGAATCATCATCAGCGAAGCTCCATGTGTGGTGTCCGTGAGTGCTGTAATCTCGTGCCCGATGCGGTGAGTCATCCAGTCCTGATCGACACCCATGCCCAGAAATCCATTGAGCGCTATCGTGGCCGATAGCATGTACTCACATGCCACGTCGTAGTCATTACTGCCCTTCATTCTCAATGGTGCAAAGTCAAGTACATTGAGCAGGATGCCCTCTGCCATACGGTCCATTACCCCGCTTTGCCCGGGGGTCGTCAGGTACTGCTCGAGCGTGTGCATGAACGTATCCGCTATGCCGCATGCCACCTGATGCTCCGATAGTGTGTAGGTGAATGTAGGATCGAGGATCGAAAACTTAGGATAACGCGTGTAGAGTGCAAACTTTTCCTTCGTAGCACGATTAGAGATTACAGAGCCGCTATTCATCTCAGACCCTGTGGCAGGAACTGTGAGCACCGTCCCCAGTGGCAGTGCATCCTCGAAGTACCCTTTACGAACCATATCCCACGTCGTCCATCCCGGAGTCTGGATAGCAGCTGCTATGACTTTACTAGCATCGATGACAGATCCACCCCCGACGGCAAGCACCCATGTTACACTCTCACTCCGACCAAGTTCCACGGCTTTGTCCATGGTCGAGCAGTCGGGATTGGGCTCTATTCCTCCAAAGGGAACCACCTGTCTGCTGCCCAGTTCGGCAATCACCTGATCGTAGATACCATGCTTCTTGACACTACCACCACCATACGTGAGCAGTACCCTGGCATCAGTAGGGATGAGACTATCAAGCTTGGAGAGTGCCCCCTTGCCGAACACTATCTTGGTTGGATTACAAAACGTAAAGTTCTTCATTATTTTTCTCTAATCTGATTTGTTCATTATTTGGTCGGCATCACCCGATAGGTGACTACCCCATTCTCCATGTTTACACCCATAAAGATAGCGAAAAAAATCTGCTCAAGCATCATCTCTCATCCCTTGTAGAACACAAAATAGACCGCCAATACCAGACAGATAAATGCTGCTACATGGTTCCACTGCAGAGATTGCCCTTTGAAGAGCAAGGTTGAGAATACGGTAAAGACGATGAGAGTAATTACCTCCTGTATGACCTTGAGCTGCATCAGAGAAAACGGTCCTCCATTGCCGTCAAAGCCAATCCTATTCGCCGGCACCTGAAATGAGTACTCTACCAGCGCCACACCCCACGAGAGCAGAATGACAGCATAGAGTGGCAGGTTCGAGTAGTTCCTCGTCTCCTGGAGCTTGAGGTGACCATACCATGCAAAGGTCATGAAGACATTGGAGATCACCAGCAGTACTATGGTATACAGTCCTTTCATACACTTTTTATCGTTTTGTCCCTACAGGATCGACCGTGGAGGCGAATCGTGTGCCCGAACTGCAGCCTACCGACAGAGCGAGAAAAATGGTAGAGACACTTTTCATGCAGGATATTATTACTTCCATTTGTTTGACAACTCCTGACACCGACAAAGGTACGAAAAATCAAGCATCGTTACGTCTGCTCTTCTATTGGGGTAACAGACAACCAACCAAAGAATCCCCACAGATGGTCCCCAAAAGCTCCGGGTCGTCGACAAAACAACCTCCGGGACCTTTCTTTCACGACCTCTGGGTCATCGATCCATCGTTCTTAGGGAGAAATATTGCACGTCCTCCGTACCTCTTTCGTATGTAATGTCGTCTACAGATGATAACAAAAAGGGCAAAGACGTTCTGTCATCGACTGTTTCCGAACTCCCTACATTCCCCGTTAGGTATTACTCTGACCGAAGGAGAGACCGTAGTTCCGTGTACAAGGGGTCGTCGATCGAAGTGGACAGAAAATAGGGCAAATCAGCTCCCTCTCTGAGCATCTGTCGAATGCGGGTGCTGGAGATATCGAATGTGGGCACACCTTGTACCATAGTAATCACAGCCGCCTTTGGCATCTGAGCATCATCGACATCGTATCCAGGTCGGGGATACACGACGATAGGTGTCTGAACCATAATCTCATCTCCTCTATGCCAATGTGGTAGACTGAGCAGACTATCCGTACCTACGAGGAGCGAAAAGTGGCAGTCCGAGTACTCATCGCGCAGGTGAGTAAGGGTATCATACGTAAAATTGGGACGAGGAAGCTCAAACTCCTCCAGCGATAGCTTGATCCTAGGGTGGCGGATCATCACATGCTCTGCCCACCGGCGTCGGAAGTCCTGTGGTAGGAGCTGTTGACTTTTTTCCTTGAAAGGATTGGAGGGCGTTAGGAGAAACCACAGTTCGTCGTACTCGGGCATCTGCTCGATGACATAATTCGCCAAGCAGAGATGCCCCACATGGAGCGGGCTAAATGATCCTGGGAAAAGTAATACTTCCTTTACTCTCATCTTATTTTCGTATCGGATAGCATGAGTCCTCTACTTATCATCGCATTTCGACCCTAAAAATGCTATGATGTACTGGTATGCCCGGTCACATGCATCACGGAGTCGATCATTGGTGACTACGCAATCGAAGAGCGGGGCGTATGCCAGTTCGGCTTCTGCCTTTTGGAGTCGCTGCTCTATGCGCTCGGGGGCATCTGTCCCACGAGACACAAGTCGCTCACGAAGCGCCTGTAGTGAGGGTGGCTGTATGAAGATAGTGAGTGCCTGGTCTCGGTATACTGACTTAACATTCTGGGCACCCTTGACATCTATATCGAGGATGACATTTTCACCGGCATTGAGAGCATTATCTATCTCCGAACGTAGAGTACCATAGAAGTGCCCTGTATAGACCTCCTCGTACTCCAGGAAGTCGCCACGGGCAATGCGGTCTCTGAAGTCCTGCTCTGACAGGAAATAGTAATGCACCCCATGCTGCTCCTCACCACGCGGAGCACGAGAAGTCGCAGAGATGGAGAACCGAGCCCTGAGACCATATTCACCGACAAGGGCATTGATGATTGTACTCTTGCCAGAGCCACTGGGCGCCGAAAAGATGATGAGTTTTCCCTTCATAATCCAAAAAAATTTACCAAGGGTATAGTGATTGCTTAGTGTAGGATAGGCAGTTAGAGGACGTTGAGTACCTGCTCCTTGATCTGCTCAAGGTGGTCTTTCATCTTTACCACTATCTTTTGTAGTTCAGCGTGGTTACTCTTAGAGCCGAGGGTATTGACTTCTCGGCCAATCTCCTGAGCAATGAAACCAAGGGTACGTCCCTGCCCTACTTCTCCTTTATCCATTGTCTCCCTGAAGTAGTTGAGGTGATTGCGGAGACGGTTCTTTTCCTCATTGATATCAAGTTTTTCGATATAATAGATCATCTCCTGCTCCAATCTATTACGATCATAATCCGTCTCAATGTACTTTTTGAGCCCCTCGTCCAGACGCGTACGCACGGCCGTGATGCGCTCCTCCTCGTAGGGTGCCGTCTGCTCCAAGAGCAAGGAAATGGCCTGTATATTGTCCACAAAGACATCGTATAGCGCCCAACCTTCCTGATCACGGAACGACTGGTGACTCGAGAGAGCTTCGTGAAGAACGGTCATGACGGCGTGCTTGAGAGCATCCTCCTCACTCTCTCCGTCTGAACTGTCAGCAGGCACTATCACTCCCTGCAGGGACAAGATAGTGCGCATAGGATCCTGAAGCATAGGGATGCCCGTATTCTCAGAGAGCTTGGAGAGTTGCTCCCAGTAGTTTTGAGCCAGTCGAGCGTTGAACTGTACTCTTGGCTCCGAGCTGGTGCCCTCAATACCGATGTACACATCGATCTTGCCACGAAGGAGCGTGTCAGTGACTTCCTTACGTATATCCATCTCCAGATATCTCAAATCACCTGGAATACGAAGGGATACATCGGCTTGCTTACTATTCACGGAGCGAACCTCGACGGTTATTTTTCGAAATCCGTATGTTACTTCGGCTTTACCAAAGCCTGTCATCGAATGAATCATATCTGCAGTAACTATGTATAAAAAAGAGACTACGAGCAGGGCTGTATACCCTGCCGTAGTCTCTTGCATTCATCTATTCAATCTTATTGCTGACCATGGAGTCTTAAAGGTTCTTACCATGACAGTTCTTGAACTTCTTCCCCGATCCACATGGACATGGATCATTGCGTCCAATCTTCTTCTCCGCCACGTAGGGTTGCTTTTTCTCCTGCTGCTGTTGGCTGGCAGACATACCCGCACGATAGCGTGCTTCTTGAGCCTCCTCATACTCGTCCTTCTGTTCACGGTAGCGACGACGGTCGTTGGCTCGAGGATCATCATACTGCTCACGTACATTGACAGCCGGGGCTTGCTGCTCTTGCTGTGGCGGAGCGACGTTGAGATGACCACGCATGATAATCTCAGTGGCTTTCTGATTCATCTCCTCCACCATGGTACGGAAGAGTTCGTAGGCTTCGACCTTGAAGACCACGAGAGGATCCTTATTCTCGTAGAAGACATTTCGTACAGCATTCTGTAGTTCGTCCATAGCGAGAAGATGACGTTCCCACGCCTCATCAATCGTGTAGAGCAGTATGGTCTTCTGAAATGCCGGAGCTATGCTCTTGGAGTGAGTTTCGACAGCCTTTTTGAGGTTCACCGAAATATTGTACATCTGACGACCGTCAGAGATAGGAATGTAGATGTTCTCAACCTTGTCTCCATTCTGTAGGTAGAAGTTTTGGAGAACAGGGTCTGCTATCTCCGCAAGTCTCTGGGTACGACGCTCGAGAGTGGCAAGTACCTCGGTCAGGACTTTTTCGACAAGCTGATTGGTATTAAGTCTCTTGAATTCACTTTCACCAAAGTTAATATCAGTAGCAAAGACCTGGAATATTTCGAGTTTGAAGTCCTCGTAGTCACCACCGGTATGCTTCTCACACACTACTGTCGCCGTTTGCTCAAGTGTATTCATGACATCCATCCCTACACGCTCTCCCATCAGGGCGTGATTGCGCCGGGTGTAGATCACCTTTCTCTGAGCGTTTTTGACATCATCGTACTCAAGTAGGTGCTTGCGGATACCGAAGTTATTCTCCTCGACTTTCTTTTGTGCATTCTCTACAGCCTTGCTGAGCTGTTTGCTCTCCATCATATCATCGTCCTTGAATCCCATCGTGGATAGCCACTTCGCCATTCGGTCGGAGCCGAAGAGCCGCATCAGACGATCCTCCATGGAGACAAAGAATACCGAAGATCCTGGATCCCCCTGACGCCCAGATCGACCACGCAACTGACGGTCTACGCGTCGTGACTCGTGACGCTCAGTGCCGATAATAGCAAGACCTCCGGCTTCCTTGACCTCGGGTGTTAGCTTGATGTCCGTACCACGACCTGCCATATTAGTAGCGATAGTCACGGTGCCCTTCTGCCCCGCAAGTGCTACGATTTCCGCTTCTTTCTGGTGAAGCTTTGCATTGAGAACGTTATGAGGAATCTTGCGTAGGGTAAGCATCTTGCTGAGGAGCTCAGAGATTTCTACAGAGGTTGTACCCACGAGAACAGGCCGCCCCTTGCTTACGAGAAGTTCTACCTCATCAATCACAGCAGCGTACTTAGCACGTGCGGTCTTGTAAATACGATCGTTTTCGTCCTTACGGATTATGGGACGATTGGTAGGGATAACGACAACGTCGAGTTTGTATATGTCCCAGAATTCCTTCGCTTCCGTCTCTGCTGTACCGGTCATCCCCGAAAGCTTGTGATACATACGGAAGTAGTTCTGGAGTGTTATTGTCGCCTTGGTTTGGGATGCAGACTCAACCTTTACGTGTTCTTTTGCCTCTATAGCCTGATGGAGACCGTCGGAGTAGCGACGACCATCCATGATACGACCAGTTTGCTCATCGACGATGAGAACTTTATTGTCCATCACCACGTACTGGTCATCTTTCTCGAAAAGAGTATATGCCTTTAAGAGTTGTTGAATGGTGTGCACACGTTCGCTCTTGATAGAAAATGCCGTGAGTAACTCATCTTTCTTCGCTTGCATTTCTTCCGGTGTGAGGTCCATTCCTGAGACCTCAGACATCTGAGATGCAATATCAGGGAGCACGAAGAACGTAGGATCGTTCGACTTTCCTGTGAGAAGGTCAATACCCTTATCAGTGAGCTCGATCTGATTGTTCTTTTCATCGATTACAAAGTACAGGTCATCTGTAATCTGGTGCATCTGACGATTGTTATCCTGCATATAGAAAGCCTCAGTCTCAAGAAGACGCTTCTTGACGCCCTCCTCACTAAGAAACTTGATGAGTGCTTTATTCTTCGGAAGCCCTTTATAGCTACGGAAAAGAAGAACGTACCCCTCTTCCTGTTCCTTCTTGTCTTCGCTACTAATCTTCTGCTTCGCTTCTGTGAGGAGTCGTGTAGCGAGGTTTCTCTGTGCTAAGACTACTGTCTCAACATTCTGTCGGTATTCCTCGAATAGCTGATCCCCCTTGCTTTCTACCGGCCCCGAGATGATGAGCGGCGTACGCGCATCATCAACGAGTACAGAGTCTACCTCATCGACTATAGCATAATTGTGTCTGCGTTGAACGAGGTCTGCCGGACGACGAGCCATATTGTCTCTGAGATAGTCGAAGCCAAACTCATTATTGGTGCCAAATGTAATGTCACATTCATAGGCTTTTCGACGTTCAGGAGAGTTAGGCTCAGTCTTATCTATACAGTCCACACTCAAGCCGTGGAACATGTATAATGGCCCCATCCACTCTGAGTCTCGCTTAGAGAGATAATCATTCACGGTAACGACATGAACCCCATTACCCGTAAGTGCATTGAGGAAGACAGGAAGGGTCGCAACGAGGGTTTTACCTTCCCCGGTAGCCATTTCTGCGATCTTACCCTGATGTAAAACGATACCACCAAATAATTGTACATCATAGTGGATCATCTCCCACTTGAGAAGATTACCTCCCGCAACCCACTCGTTGACGTAAATCGCTTTATCACCTTTGATGCGAACAAAGTCGTGGTTTACGGAAAGGTCTTTATCCATCTGTGTTGCCGTAACTTCAATTTCTGCACTTTCGCTAAATCGGCGAGCTGTATCCTTAATGATTGCAAAGGCATCTGGGAGCAGACGATCAAGGACATCTTCCATTTTATCCATGATTGTGTCCTCCAGTTTATCTACCTCAGTCCACACTTCCTCGCGCTGCGAAAGGTCCAAATGTTCCGCTGAGGACTTTAACTCAGCGATTTTCTGACGTTCATCAGCGACATAATCTTGTATCTCTTTGCGCATCTCAGCAGTACGAGCACGGAGTTCATCGTTACTGAGTGACTTGATACGCTCATATGCTTGTTTAACCTGCTCAACACGAGGAGTGATCTCGTTGAGATCACGATTGGATTTGTTGCCAAAAAGCTTGGCTATAATATCATTTAATCCCATGATAAATATTATTGTCTACTTAATTGTTTACAGTCTGTTCACTACATTCAATCCTCCTACTACCTTATTAGGGCGTTGGGGGTCTGATATGCAGCGTATGGCATACTTCCGTGGATACATTTCTGAGGTCAAGTACCTGCTGATAGACCTCTCTCTGAATGCCTGACCTATACATAATCAGTACGGTGGGCACAGCAGGTACCTGCTGTGTACGTATCGGGTTACCATTACTATCAGCGACCTGCCAACTCGGTAGCACGCCGAATACCACGTCCCCTCTATTCCGATGTAGAGAACGATTTAAACTTGTTTGCCAAACTCTATTACCGGACTCTGCCAACGATCTCTCCCGAAGCACATGATCTGCTATAGCGTACTGTATACCACTGAATTCCAGTAAAAAATCGGCCACAGTATCCTGGACTTTCCGTAGGGTCAATGGACCACTTTGGGGCACTACATTTCTGCGTAGAAATACCTGACCATCAGGAGTCACTTCATCAATCAACCCTTTCAGTTCAAGCTCAGCAGCCAAAAACATATTCAGTAAAGCTTTGCATTGATCGGGACGGAACAAGTGGCGAATTGCTGATTCTCTTTTCGTCTCTTGTGCCACACCAGTACCGGAGAGTATGATAGCCACCTCTCCGGAGCTCAATGACTGCGATAGGAGCTCCATCAATTCCCTGATGACTTTATCCAGTCGATAGTAGCCATCAAGAGACTCATAAGATCTGTCTGCATCACTCCCTGACGCCGTGCCCACCGTGAAGTGTAGGGATAGGAAGTCTGTTGCAGCATCTGTACCGAGAGCTCCATTTCGAAGCAAAGCTTTCGCCACTTGTAGGACGTCCTCATTGACAAGTCCGGAGCTTTTGTACCGATCAATACTTGCGGTGGATTTTGTGAATGTCTCTCCCACAAACGATTTCTCCTCACTGTACGGAAGGTACACATCGTATTTACCCTTCACATCGTCATAGAGCAGACGCCATCTATATCCAGAGGAGAGCTTATTACCCACACTCTCAGATTGTGTATTAAGTCGTTCTACGTACCACGGCAAGCCCTCAGAGTAGTATGACGATCCTACCCACTTACCTGTGTAGCTATCTAGCCATCTCATCCTCTGTTGTCCTCTTGTCC
>JBAKGE010000117.1:0-5188 GCA_037191085.1 Porphyromonadaceae bacterium
GGGACTTCTCCTGAGGCGCCGTAGCGGGAAAGGGCTTCATCTTGCGATGACCTTGGGGCTGTTTAGGTCATCAGAGAGGGCATTGTAGCACGCAGAGACGTAGTCTGGCAGTTCTATTGTGGCAGTACTGCCGGGGCTGAGTGTGCCGAGTGCATTGTAGGCGTCCAAGAGTCTCTCCAGACCTTTGGCTGATGACTGTAAGGCTTCGTTGCTGAAGTCAACCGTACTACCGTAGTGTGCCTGTAGCATGAAGAAACGAATCGTCATCGGCGTGTACGCCTGTTCGAGGAGCTGGTGATCTCCCGCGAAGAATTGCTCAAGGGTGATGAAGTTGCCGAGACTTTTGCCCATTTTCTGACCGTTGATCGTCACCATGTTGTTGTGCATCCAGTAGCGGACGATCTCGTGTCCCTCCGATGCTACGGCCTGTGCTATCTCGCACTCATGGTGGGGAAAGATAAGGTCCATGCCACCGCCGTGTAGGTCGAAGTCATCCCCCAGATACTTTCTTCCCATGGCTGTACACTCGCAGTGCCAGCCTGGAAATCCCACGCTCCAAGGGCTCTTCCACCTCATGATGTGCTCTGGTTTGGCACACTTCCAGAGGGCGAAGTCTGCAGTGTTGCGCTTCTCTTCCTGCCCGTCGAGAGCACGAGTGGTGGAGAGAAGATCGTCGATATTGCGGTTTGAGAGTACTCCGTATCTGTGATCTTTGTGATACTTCGGTACATCGAAGTATATTGATCCATTGGACTCGTAGGCGTATCCTGCATCGAGAATCTGCTGAACCAACTCTATCTGCTCGATGATGTGTCCGCTTGCCATGGGTTCGATGGAGGGCGGGAGGACATTGAGCCGATCCATTTCCCTATGGTATCGAGTGAGGTAATATTGCACCACCTCCATTGGCTCTATCTGCTCCAGACGAGCTTTCTTTGCTATCTTGTCTTCGCCCTCATCGGCGTCATGCTCAAGGTGACCTACGTCTGTGATGTTACGTACGTAGCGAACCTTGTAACCGATATGAGTGAGGTACCTGAATAGGAGATCGAAGGTCACCGCAGGACGGGCGTGACCGAGATGAGCATCGCCATATACCGTCGGACCGCAGACATACATCCCCACGTGAGGGGTGTGCTTGGGCTGAAAGGGTTCTTTTTGTCTCGTGCGGGTGTTGTATATCGTGAAGCGTTCACGAAGCATCGATTTGTCTATAGCCATTTTGTAGCGTCTGTGCCGTCTATATGGGCGTGTGATATTATTCTCTTTAGATGTGTAGTCTCTCTACGTTGCTTTCGGTGATGAGCAGACCGTCAGCGACCTCCTGTGCTTTCTCTCTGCCGATGAGTAGTGATAGTATGGCTACGCCAAACTCAAAAGCGTATGCAGGACCACGACCGGTCACTATCTGACCGTCTATGACGGCTACAGCCCTTTCTGCTGACGCCCCCTCCAGGTATTTCTCGAAGCCCGGGTATGACGTTGCCCTCCTGTCTCTCAGCAATCCGAGACCGCCAAGTACCTTGGGTGCCGCACATATAGCCCCGATTACTTTACCCGCATCGTGGTGCAAGCGTAGGAGTCTGCTTACGGATTCAGACGCCTGCAGGTTATCGGCTCCTCCACCACCTCCCGGCAGCACGATAGCGTCTGCGATCTCCTCACCTATCGAAGCCATCGTCGTGTCTGCCGAAAATTGAAGTCCATGCGCTCCCTCCACATCCAGTGTGTCGTTGATGGAGACAAAAATCGCCTCTACCCCTCCGCGCTGCAACACATCCCACGTGCCTACAGCTTCAGTCTCTTCGAAGCCATCAGCGAGCATAATCCATGCTTTTTTGGTCATATCCGTATCGTTTTTCTGGTTGGTATATTGTTTGTTAGTTCAATCTGTACTTGTATGTGATAGTACCTACCTGATTGTTATGGCCGTCGATTGCATTGAACCGTGCCTTGGCAGCCGACTGGAGTGCACTCTGTCGCATACTGTAGTCAGAGATGGTAGTACCGGGGGCGATATTGGTGCTGATTACTTTACCTGTGGGATCTACCGTTATCTCTATTACAATGGTGCCCTCTACTTGGGTCGTAAAAGCCGGGCGAGGAAGCCCACCGCTGCCTATGGATCGACCGGATAGACTGTATGATCCCCACCCACCTACACCGGTATTCACGCCACCGCTATGGACGTTGCCGAAAGGTGAGCCTTCCTTGCCGTCCTTACCACCGGGCGTTTTGCCCGAGCCCTTACTGTTCTGTGCGTTATCGAATGCTCCTGAGACCTTGTTGCGGATAGCTTCTTGTCTCTTTCGCTCTTCTGTCTCGGCCTTCTTCCGCTGCTCCTCCGCCTGTCTTTGCTCGCGTAGCTTACGCTCACGTTCCACTTGTTCCTTATTCGTCTGCTTCACAGGTTTCGGGGCATCTACGGTTGGAGCATCTGGAGTCTCTTGGGTCAGCAAGGGGGCATCCTTTACTGGTGGGGAAGACGGCTCTTCGGTGGTGTCAAACTCGGGCTCCACAGGCATCGGGTCAAATGTCCCCTCTGCCATGTCCAGCTCACCTATATTGACAAGAATCCCTCCTCCCTGCTCCTCGTGGGGGTGAGCCGGGAGAACGAACACAAAGAGCAGAGCCACTACTGCCAAGTGTATCAGCAGTGCTATGAGGGCAGCGAGCCCCTTGCGCTTTGTGCTGTATCCATTTATCTCTACCATTACTTACTCAAGGGTCGGGTGGCAAGTACCATCTGGTACTTATTCTCTACCGCTATATTCAGTACACGTACTACCTCGCTGTAGGGGACAGTCTCATCGGCATACAGAGCGACGAACATCTCTGGATTCTGCTCTATTGTTGTCGCCAAGAATGGTTCTATTTCCTCGAATGCCACCTCCTTATCCTGCTCATTGCCTATGGCTACAAAGTAGCGCAGGTTTGCATCGATCGTCACGCGAGTGACGGGACGTGCGGCTGTCTGCTGTCTGCTCTGCGGGAGTACTACCTTCAGGGCGCTGGGTACTACGAGGGTGCTCGTCACCATGAAGAAGATCAGCAGGAGGAAGATAACGTCCGTCATAGACGCCATGCTGAAGACTTCTATTGCTTTGCTTTTTCGCTTCAGTTTCATCGGCTGTCTGATCTATTATGCCTTTTTGTTCGGCTCATTGAGGAGGTCCATAAATTCGAGTGCATCAGTCTCCGACTGCGTCACTATATTCTCCACACGTCCCACCAGATAGTTGTAGGCAAAAAGGGTGATGATCCCGACGACGAGCCCGCCTACCGTGGTTACCAGTGCTTCGTAGATGCCGGAGGAGAGAAGGGTGATGTCGACATTGGTCCCAGCGGTTGCCATGTCGTAGAATGCACGTACCATACCTGTCACTGTGCCGAGAAATCCGATCATCGGGGCTCCGGATGCTATAGTGGCGAGAGCGGGGAGCCGTTTCTCCATCTTGGCTATCTCGATGTTACCTACATTCTCTATGGCTGTCATGATGTCCTGCATTGGTCGACCCAGCCTGGCGATACCTTTTGCTATCATGCGAGCACTCGGGGTATCCTGTTTTTCACACAGCTCTGTAGCGGCATTGAGCTTCCCCTCACGGATGTAGTCACGTATCTTCAGGAGGAAGTCGGGGCTCTTGCGTCCCATTTGGCTGAGCAGCAGGAGTCTTTCTACGAAAATGTAACAGGCAACAAGAGATAGAAGTAACAGTACCGCCATGATCCATCCGCCCTTGAGTGCCAGGCTCCAGACGGAAAGTTGTTCGGGTACAGCGACTGCCTGTTGGATACCCTCAGAGAGGGCAGGAGCAGTCTGAGTGAGTGTATTAGCAGCAATTTGGAGAAAAGTCATATTTCCTATTAATGAATTGTTGTTATATCTGATTAATGTATTTCGCCATCGCTATGTGTGTTAGCCGAGACATGCGAGGTATCTCTTTATCGTCTCCTCCAGCCCTATGTACAAGGCGTCGCATATCAGAGCATGACCTATGGACACCTCCGAAAGCATGGGCAGATGATCGTGGAGATAAGCGAGGTTGTGCAGGTCGAGATCGTGACCGGCATTGACTCCCAGTCCTATCTCGTTCGCATACTTAGCCGCCTTGACGAAAGGAGCCACAGCATCCTCAGGGTGGGCGAAAAATCGGCTTGCATACGGTTCCGTGTACAGCTCTATCCGGTCACTGCCTACGCTACGCGCATCACGAATATTGGCGAGGTCCGTGTCCACGAATATAGAGGTGCGTATTCCCTTGCTTCTGAAGTGCTGTATCATTTTCCTCAGGAAAGTTTCGTGCTCCCTCACGATCCATCCCGCATTGCTCGTCAATACCTCCGGAGGGTCGGGGACGAGGGTCACCTGCTCGGGACGCACGTCGCTCACCAGTTCGATAAAGGACTCGGACGGATACCCTTCGATATTGAACTCTGTGTATACCACCTCACGCAGGGCATACACATCTGCATACCTAATGTGTCGCTCGTCGGGGCGAGGGTGCACCGTAATGCCCTGAGCCCCGAAGCTCTGCGCATCGCGCGCTACCTGAAGCACATCGGGGTTATTACCACCTCGGGCATTGCGCAGAGTGGCTACCTTATTTATGTTTACGCTCAGTTTTGTCATTCCTTCAGTCTTGACTACTATTCAGTCCATACAAAAGTAACTATATTTTGTGTCCACCCCAAATTTGATACGATTTCAGGGGCGTTGGACGTTGTACGATGGTACACATTCAATCTTAGGGGTGTGTACATAGCCAAAAATTTCTCTGGGTCATCGATGAAGCGACGACCCAGAGCTTTCTCTCACGACCTCTGGAATGTTGATTTATCGACGACCCAGAGGTTTCCAAAGGGTACCTCCACTTGTTTCAGATTAGTCCGTAGAGGAATAATTCACTGCAGTATGAGGGATATTTCTTATAATCCTGTCAAAATAAGCTGTTTGATTTATTAAGTTAAATATATTTTTTCGAGGTGAGATGTTCTGTTTATTTAGTCGAAATTGTCTTTTGTCAGTATTGCGATATTGGTTCTCCGGTCGACGGGCTTATCGTTGAGACTTTGGGTGGGTGTATACGAGAGGTGCTACTGAAATACACGGTGCGTAATCGGCGGGATAAGTGTTGATCGATGTGTTACATCATTCTGTCTCTGCATGTGATAGGTACTGTTTCTT